>JAILJP010000049.1 GCA_024694625.1 Lachnospiraceae bacterium
CCTTAAGAATAAATAAATTATATAAAGTAAAGAGAAAGGAAAGAGATAAGATGAGCAGAATTTACAATTTCTCAGCAGGACCGGCAGTATTACCGGAAGAAGTATTAAAAGAAGCAGCAGATGAAATGATGGATTACAGAGGATGTGGAATGTCCGTTATGGAAATGTCCCATCGCTCGAAAGTATATGATGATATTATCAAAGAAGCTGAAAAAGATTTAAGAGAACTTTTAAACGTTCCTGATAACTACAAGGTACTGTTTTTACAGGGTGGAGCTTCTCAGCAGTTTGCTGCAATTCCCATGAACCTTATGAAGAATAAGAAGGCCGGCTATATCGTTACCGGACAGTGGGCAAAGAAAGCATTTGCAGAAGCAAAGATGTATGGTGAAGCTGTTGAATTGGCATCTTCTGCCGACAAGACATTTTCTTATATTCCGGACTGTTCTGATTTGCCCATTACTGATGATATGGACTACGTATATATTTGCGAGAACAATACCATTTACGGAACCAAGTACAAAAAGCTTCCCAACACAAAGGGCAAAGATTTGGTTTCTGACGTATCTTCTTGCTTTTTATCAGAACCTATGGATGTTTCTAAGTACGGTATTGTTTACGGTGGCGTTCAGAAAAACATCGGACCTGCCGGTATGGTAATCGATATTATCCGTGAAGACTTAATTACAGATGACGTACTTCCCGGAACACCTACCATGTTGAAGTTTAAGACACAGGCTGACAATGATTCTTTGTACAACACACCTCCTTGCTACAACATTTATATCTGCGGCAAGGTGTTCAAATGGTTAAAGAACATGGGTGGCTTGGAAGTTATGAAGCAGCGTAACGAAGAAAAGGCTGCCATTCTTTATGATTTCTTGGATCAGTCCAAACTCTTTAAGGGAACTGTTGTAAAAGAAGACCGTTCTTTGATGAACGTTCCTTTCGTAACCGGCGATGCTGATTTGGATGCAAAGTTTGTTGCTGAATCAAAGGCAGCAGGCCTTGAAAACTTAAAGGGACATCGTACCGTTGGTGGTATGAGAGCCTCCATCTACAACGCTATGCCCAAAGCCGGCGTAGAAAAACTTGTAGAATTCATGGCTGACTTTGAAAAGAAAAACTTGAAATAATAAATAACAAAGGTGGTTAGGGGACGGTTTTACTGTCTTCAAAATGAAGACAGTAGAACCGTCCCCTAAGAAAGAAGGATGAAAAATGTTTAATTACCATAATTTAAATCCCATTAGTGCAAAGGGATTGGATCTGTTCACTACAAATTATAAGCAGGTAGAGGATGTAAATGATGCGGATGCTATTTTAGTTCGTTCCGCAAAGATGCATGATATGGAACTTCCGGAGAAGTTGGTTGCTGTTGCCCGTGCCGGCGCAGGTGTAAACAATATTCCTTTGGATAAATGTGCGGAAAAAGGAATCGTTGTATTTAACACTCCCGGTGCCAATGCCAACGGTGTAAAGGAATTGGTGTTTGCCGGAATGCTCCTTGCCAGCCGTGATATTATCGGTGGATACAACTGGACCATTGCCAACAAGGATGATGCAGATATCTCCAAGAGCATGGAAAAGGCTAAGAAGAATTTCGCCGGAAATGAAATTGCCGGAAAGAAGTTGGGCGTTATCGGACTTGGTGCCATCGGTGTAAAGGTGGCAAATGCCGCTACTCATCTTGGTATGGAAGTTTACGGATACGATCCTTACATCTCCGTAAACGCTGCTTGGAACTTAAGCAGAAGTGTAAAGCACATCAATGATGTGGAAGATATTTACAAGGAATGTGATTTCATTACCGTACATGTTCCTTTGCTTGATAGCACAAGAGAGATGATCAATCGTGACGCCATTGAAAAGATGAAAAAGGGCGTAGTGATTTTGAACTTTGCAAGAGATCTTTTGGTAGATGAAAAAGCTGTTTTAGACGGTATTTCTTCTGGAAAGATTAAAAAATACGTTTCTGATTTTGCAAATCCTACCACAGTTGGACAGGAAGGTGTGATTACCCTTCCTCACTTGGGCGCTTCTACAGAAGAAGCTGAGGACAACTGTGCAGTTATGGCTGTTCAGCAGATTATGGATTACATGGAAAACGGAAATATTAAGAACTCCGTAAACTATCCAAACTGTGATCTTGGAATTTGCCAGACTGCAGGTCGTGTAGCGATTTTCCATAAAAACACCAAGGGTGTTATTGCACAGTACACCACAGTTATGGGTGATGCAGGCATTAATATCGCAGACATGAACAATAAGACAAAAGGGGATTGGGCCTATGCTCTTTTGGATTTGGATGCACCTATTACTGAGGAAGCAGTAAAGGCTTTGGAAAATATTGATGAAGTTGTAAGAGTTCGTGTGGTAAAATAGATACAAAGAATTTTACTTTAGAGTAAGGTTCAAAGGAAGTATGGAAAAGGAAAACTTACATGGCTACTATTAAACCGTTTTACGGGATTCGTCCCGTAAAGGGAAAAGAGGCTCAGATTGCCGCTTTACCTTATGATGTATACAACAGACAGGAAGCAAAAGAGGAAGTGAAGGATAAGCCCTTGTCCTTTCTTCGCATTGATCGGGCAGAAACAAACTTCCCCGACGAGGTATCCACCTATGATGAAAAGGTGTACCAAAAGGCCCATGATCTTCTTTGGGAAATGGTAGAAAAAGGAGACTTCGTAAAAGAAGACGCTCCCTGTTACTATATTTATGAGCTTACCATGGATGGCAGGACACAGACGGGAATCGTGGCATGTGCATCCATTGATGACTATGAAAACAATGTCATCAAAAAGCATGAGAATACCAGAGCGGATAAAGAGGCTGACCGTATTCACCATGTAGATTCCTGTAACGCTCAGACGGGACCTATCTTTTTGGCCTACCGAAATCGTAGAGAAATTGATGAAGTGGTAAAGCACGTCAAAACAAAAGAAGCTTTGTATGACTTTACTTCTGAAGATGGAATCCGCCATCGGGCTTTTGTGATATCCGATGCAAAGGATATTGCCACCATTCAAAACAGTTTTTCTGACTGCAATGAAATCTATATTGCTGACGGACATCACAGAGCAGCATCTGCTGTAAAGGTAGGCTTAAAGCGAAGAGCCGAGAATCCCGGCTATACCGGAGAGGAAGAGTTCAACTATTTCCTGTCCGTTTTGTTCCCGGAGCAGGAACTTAAAATCTTAGACTATAATCGTGTGGTAAAAGATTTAAACGGTTATGAGGTTTCCGAATTTTTAATGGAAGTGGAAAAGGTTGCGGATTTACTAAAAGTAAAGGACTATTCCAAGGACATTGTGGGAAGTGATTCCAAGAAAGTCGTGGAAAAGGAAGCGCTGTATCCAAAGAAAAAAGGCGAGTTTGTTATGCTTTTGGAGGATACCTGGTTTTTGTTCCGCTTCAAAGAAGAACTTTTATCTAAGGATCCTGTAGATGGCTTGGATGTTGCACTGATGCAAAATCTCATCCTTGAGCCCATACTTGGAATCAATGATCCAAAAACTGACCAGCGTATTGATTTTGTTGGTGGAATTCGAGGATATGATGAGTTATGGGAGCGTTGCCACAAAGATATGAAGGTGGCCTTTGGAATGTTTCCTACTCAGATTGGCGAATTGTTTGCCGTAGCAGATGCCAACCGCCTGATGCCGCCGAAGTCTACTTGGTTCGAGCCAAAGCTTCGTAGCGGACTCTTTATTCATGAATTAGATTAAAATAAAACCTCTGTGTCACACATTTCTAGGTGTGATACAGAGGCTTTCTTATTTGTTTAAATGTTCTTTTAAAATAAGTTCTAAATCTGTGATGCTGACTACAGGAGTATTATCTCCGGCGTTGGTGGGAACCAACTGAGAAAGCGTCATCGCATCCGTCATAATTTCGTTGTAAATGTTCTGTTTTTCCATCTCCATAACCTCATGATTCAAAATTGTATATAAACAACGGGAATAATATATAACTTTTTGTTCTGATTGACAAGAGATTTTTAAAATTATTGCAAAAGAAATGTGTAAATCCGGGGAATCTTGCAAAAGATGGGGGTTTCTTATGATATAATGGCTTTGGGAAAACAATGATCTGGGGGATACATCATGAGAATGATTACAGTTGCTACAATTTTACTGGTGGTATTTGCTGTGTGGTTTATGGTAGTGCGCATCAAGGGATTTTCCAAAAAAGATGTGGTGCTTAAGATGGCAGCAGCAGTCTCCTTCGTGACTATAAGCGGGACGGCACTGGTGTTGAAGCCTTCCGTGATGGGAGGATATCTCTTGGCGGGAGCTGTGTTTGGCGCCCTGGGGGATTTGTATTTGGGACTTTCTCATATTTTAAAAGAAAAGAAAAAGCACATGATGTTTGCCGGGATTTTTCATTTTGGCATGGGACACATTTGTTTTTGTCAGGGCTTGCTCCATCAGTATTCCACAGGGGACAGTCTAAAGTATGTGCTGGCGGCCTTTGCTGTAGGCGCAGCCTTTGCAGCAGTGTTGGGCTTTGGTGGAAGAAAGATGGGACTCCATTTCGGAAGATATTTCCCGGTGGTGTTAATCTATGGTTTCCTTTTGACCTTTTCCGTGGCCTTAGCTCTTGGTTTAAATGTTTATCATGGCTGGGAAAATACCCAGTTAAAACTGTTTATGGTGGGCATTACCTGTTTTATTATTTCCGATGGTATTTTATCCCGTATGTATTTTGGAAAGCTGGGAAATGCGCCGGGTGCAGTGATTTGGAACCATGTGACTTATTATGTTGCTCAGTGGTTCATTGCCATTTCCATTTTATATATCTAAAGAGGAATGGGCGTACCTATTCTTTTTGTGTAAAATCTGTTAAAATGTAACGTGATGGTTTCGTGGGAAACGAGGTCATTACGTTATTTTTTTATGTAGGTGGAGCTATGTTATTGGTACAGGTACTTTCAGATAGAATTACAAATAATCTTACGGAGGGAACGCTGCGAAGTTGGCTGGAAAACGCCCTTCCAAAGATGTTGGCCTTCTTTTGGTCGGTGGCACTTGCCCTCATTGTTTACTTCGTAGGAATGAAAATTATTTCTCTTATTCGAAAGGGATTCCAAAAAGGGTTGCAGCGTCATGGAGCAGAAGTGGGCGTGCAGCAGTTTATGGATGCAGTCATCAAAATCATTTGTTACATTGTGTTGGCGTTAGCGATTTTGCATTTGTTTGGAATCGAGACCACTTCCTTTGCGGCAGCCATTGCTTCTTTAGGAGTGACGGTGGGACTTGCCCTGCAGGGGTCTTTGTCCAACTTCGCCGGTGGTGTTTTGATTTTGATTTTAAAACCTTTTGTGGTGGGGGATTATATTATCGAGGATACCCACAAAAACGAAGGAAAAGTAGTAGAGATTTCTATTTTCTACACCAAGCTTTTATCCTTGGATAATAAGACCATTGTAATTCCAAACGGAATCTTGGCCAATGCCTCTTTGACCAATGTTACCAATGCGGACAAGCGTATGGTAAATCTGGTTTTTAGTATTGCATACGAAGACGATATAAAAAAGGCAAAAGAAGTGATTCATCAGACGGTTGAAAAAATCGAGGGAAGACAGGACGAAGAAATCACCGTCTTTGTAAACGAACTGGCGGCTTCTTCTGTGGATATCGGCGTTCGTTTTTGGGTGCCTATGGATGACTATTGGAACATTCGTTGGCAGACCTTGGAAGATGTAAAATATGCTTTGGAGGAAAATGGTATGACCATTCCATTCCAACAGTTGGATATTCATACTTTATAGAAATGTTAGGAGCAGGGAAAAATGAGAGAGATACATCAAAGTTATGATTTGATCGGAAAAACCGGACTTGGGGATATACATTCCGTGGGGTATGTGCTTAGACACAGAAAAAGCGGAGCAAAGATTTGTTTAATTGAAAACGATGATGAAAATAAAGTATTTTATGTGGGATTTCGTACACCGCCTCTGGACTCTACGGGAGCGGCTCATATCTGTGAGCATTCCGTGCTTTGCGGTTCCAGAAAATATCCGGTAAAGGATCCCTTCGTGGAATTGGTAAAGGGTTCTTTGAATACCTTTTTAAATGCCATGACCTATCCCGACAAGACGGTATATCCGGTGGCAAGTTGTAATGATACAGACTTCCAAAATCTTATGGATGTGTATATGGATGCAGTGTTCTATCCAAACATCTACAAGCATGAGGAAATCTTCCGTCAGGAAGGTTGGCATTACGAAATGGAAGATGCTGATGCACCTTTGACCTTAAACGGTGTGGTTTACAACGAAATGAAGGGTGCCTTTTCTTCTCCTGATGATGTGTTGTCCAGAGAGATTTTAAACTCCCTTTATCCGGACAATGCCTATCAGTTTGAATCCGGCGGAGATCCAAAGGTAATTCCCGAACTTACCTATGAGGAATTCCAAAAGTTCCATCAAAGATACTATCATCCGGTGAACTCCTATATTTACCTCTACGGAAATATGGATATGAACGAAAAGCTGGATTACTTGGACAGAGAGTATTTGTCAAAGTTTGAAGCCATTGATTTGGACTCTCATATTGAGCCCCAAAAGGCCTTTGACGAGCCGGTGGAATACATCAAACAGTATTCCATTTCTCAGGACGACGAGGAAGAAAATCAGACCTATTTGTCATTGAACTATTCTTTGGCTACGGTTTTGAACCCCGAGTTGTATCAGGCCTTTGACCTTTTGGATTATGCCCTTTTAAATGCTCCCGGAGCACCCCTTCGAAAGGCATTGATTGATGCGGGCATTGGAGTGGATATTCAGGGTGGTTACGACAGTTCTATTTACCAGCCTATGTTTTCCATTATTGCAAAGGGTGCAAACACAGAAGACAAAGGACGCTTTTTAAGTATCGTTCGCGGTACTTTGGAAGAACAGGTGAAAAATGGCATCGACAAAAAGGCCCTTTTGGCAGCCATCAATTCTGCACAGTTTCGATTTAGAGAAGCGGATTTCGGAATGTATCCAAAGGGATTGATTTACGGATTGAATCTTTTGGACAGTTGGCTTTACGACGATGGACAGCCATTTATGCATTTGCAGGCCATTGAAGTCTTGGATGACTTAAAGAAAAAAATCAACACCTCTTATTTCGAGGATTTGGTAAAAACCTATTTCTTGGAAAACAATCATTCCAGTGTGTTGGTGTTGGAGCCCAAAAAGGGAATGACCGGCATAGAGGAAAAAGAGCTGGAAGAAAAGCTTGCCGCTTACAAAGCTACTTTGTCAAAGGATGAGATTCAGCAGATTGTGGACTTCACCAAGCACCTAAAGGAATACCAGGATGAGCCTTCTCCTCAGGAGGATTTGGAAAAAATCCCTATGCTAAAGAGAAGTGATTTGAAGCGTGAGGTTCGCCCCTTATTTAACAATGAATACATCTTCCATGATGTTCACATGGTACATCATGATATTTATACCAACGGCATTCATTATCTGACGCTGGCCTTCGACGCTACAAAGGTGGAAGAAAAAGACCTTTGTGATTTGGCTTTGATGTCAAAGATGCTGGGTATGGTGGATAACGAAGCTTATGACTATGCTACCTTTGCCAACGAAGTAAATTTGGTAACCGGTGGATTGTCCAACAGCTTAAAAATCTATCCAAAGGAAGACGGAAACTTTGCCTTTGTCAGCGAAGTGCATTTGCGTTATATCTATGAGAATGCTGCGGAAGCGGTGGATTTAATGAAGCAGATGATGTTCCACTCCAAGTTTGATGACAAAAAGCGTATGTATGAAATCCTTCAGCAGGAAAAGGCTCAGCAGCTTGTGCGCATTAACAATGCCGGAAATGCTGCGGCATCACTTCGTGCTACATCCTACTTCTCAGAAGTAGCAAAGATTACCGATGATATCAGTGGTATTACGTTCTACTATTATTTAAAGGACTTCGAAGAACACTACGATGAGCGAATTGATGATTTTGTGGCAAATTGCCGTCGTTTGCAGAATCAAGTCTTCCGTCAGGAAAATCTTATCGTGTCCACGACAGGAGACAACAACGCCCTTGCCTTGGCAAAACTTGAAATTCCCGGAATCGTGGAAGAACTTTCCACCAAGGAAGCAGAGGACGTTTCTTTGAAAGTGAACTGCACAAAGAAAAACGAAGGCTTTAAGACAGCTGCCATGATTCAGTATGTGGGCCGCGCAGGAAACTTCAAAAACGCCGGTTTTGCATACAGCGGTGCCATGAAGATTTTAAAGGTGATTTTGTCCTACGATTATTTCTGGATCAATATTCGAGTAAAGGGCGGTGCCTATGGTTGTAGCAGCAACTTCGCCAGAAGCGGAAATCTTACGTTCTCTTCTTACCGTGATCCAAACCTTTCTGCCACCAACGATGTTTTTGAAGGTACGGATGAGTACTTAAAGAACTTCGACGTGGATGAAAGAGATATGACAAAGTACATTATCGGAACCATTAGTGGTATGGATACACCTTTGACTCCTTACCAAAACGGTATGCGTTCCTTTACCGCTTATATGACGGGAATGAACATCAACCGTTTGCAGCAGGAAAGAAACGAAGTAATCGATGCAACAGCAGAAGACATCCGGGCTTTGGCCGCACCTGTCCGTGCCGCTTTAAACCAGGGTTACATCTGTGTAGTAGGAAATGAAAACGCCATTGAAGAAGATGGAGATCTTTTCCTTAATAAAGAACAGTTAGTGTAAAAGAAACAGGAGAATCTATGACAGATAATTTTAAATCAGGGTTTGCTACCTTTATCGGACGTCCCAACGTTGGAAAGTCCACATTGATGAATCAGTTGATCGGACAAAAGATTGCCATTACATCCAACAAACCTCAGACCACCAGAAACCGCATTCAGACGGTGTACACTGATAGTGAAAGAGGTCAGATTGTATTTTTGGATACGCCGGGTATTCATCAGGCAAAAAATAAGCTGGGAGAATACATGGTAAATGTGGCCAGCTCTGCTATGAAGGATGTGGATGTGATTCTTTGGCTTATTGAACCGGATACCTTTATCGGTGGTGGCGACCGTCACATTGCTGAGCAGTTGGAAAAGGCAAATGTTCCGGTGATTTTGGTAATCAACAAAGTGGACACCGTTCCTCACGAAAAGATTTTGGAAGTCATCGCTGCTTACAAGGATCTTTTGGAGTTTGCGGAAGTAGTACCGGTTTCTGCATTGACCGGTGACAACTGTGATGTTTTGGTAGAACAGATTTTTAAATATCTGCCCTATGGTCCCATGTTTTATGACGAGGATACCATTACGGATCAGCCGGAGCGTCAAATCGTGGCTGAGATGATTCGTGAAAAAGCGCTTCATGCCCTAAAGGATGAGGTGCCTCACGGAATTGCCGTATCCATTGACCGCATGAAGTATCGCAAAGGAAAATCTCCTATTTGTGATATTGAAGCGACCATTATTTGTGAAAGAGATTCCCACAAAGGAATCATCATTGGAAAACAGGGTGCGATGCTGAAAAAAATCGGCACCAACGCCCGCTATGAAATCGAAAAAATGTTGGAATCAAAGGTGAATTTGAAGCTTTGGGTAAAGGTGAAAAAGGACTGGAGAGATTCTGACTTTTTAATTCAAAACTTCGGATATCGTAAGGACGAGGAATAAGTGGATAATCGCGTATTTTTAACCGGCATTGTGTTGACATCTATGCCGGTGGGAGAATATGACAAAAGAATAACGTTGCTTTCCAAAGAGCAGGGCAGGATCTCTGCCTTTGTTCGCGGTGCCCGTCGTCCCAAAAGTCCACTTCTTGCAGCGGGAAATCCTTTGAGCTTCGGAACCTTCGAAGCTTTTCGGGGACGGGATTCTTACACCATTTCCAAAAGTGATATTGATAATTATTTTGATACCCTTCGAACGGATATTGATGGGGTCTGGTACGCCAGTTATTTTCTGGAAATAGCAGACTACTACGGCCAGGAAGGGGTGGATGAAACAGAGCGATTAAAGCTTTTGTATGCGGCACTTCGGGCTTTGGAGAAAAAGCAAATGGCTCCCGGATTGGTAAAGTTGGTTTACGAATTGAAAACCATGACCATCAACGGTGATGAGCCAAATGTCTTTCAATGTATGGATTGTGGAAAACAGGAGGATATTTTGTACTTTTCCATGAATAAGAGGGGCTGTGTTTGTGGGGATTGTTACGCAAAAGAAGGGGGAGAGGCCCTGAAGCAATCGGTGCTTTACACCCTTCAGTATGTCATCACCACTCCGCCGGAAAAACTGTTTTCATTTACTTTGGGTGAGGAGGCGTATGTACAGCTTCGGGAAATCATCACCCGCTATCGAAGACGTTATATGGATCATCTTTTTAAATCCGAGCGTTTTCTTGAAAATTGACTTTGAGAATAGTATAATAACGAGCGGTGTTTCGCCAAAAGGAGTAATTATGTCTGATAATAATAATCAAAGAAGAAAAAAAGCAATGCAGCAAAAGCAAAAACAGCGCAGAAAGATGATTCGAAGAAGAAGAGCAATGTTCTTCGGCGGATTGGCTGTGGTAGTTGTGGCTGTGGTATTGTTGGTTACCTTCCTGGTAAAGAGTTTGCTTGGAAGTATTGTTACAGAAAATACCCTTACCCTTACAGAAAACAGCGTAGTCTTCGAGGAGATTTCTACCGAAAAGGATTTGTCTAAGAGCGATATCAAATCTTACGCAAAAGAAGTAATCAAAGAGTTTAACGCTCAGGCAAAAGAAACCCTGGTGAAGTTGGATAAGGTAAAGGAAAAGAAAGGAATTGTATATGTAAAAACCACTTATGATTCCGTTGACGCATACAGCGACTTTTCCGGATATGAAGCCTACAGTGGAACCATTGCTTCCGCAAAAGAGGCAGGCTATGATTTTTCAACCACCTTTGTTTCCGTGAAAGATGGAAAGAAGGGGGATGTAGTGGATGAGGAAACTTTGATGTCTGACGACAGCTTAAAAGTTTTAATTATTCGTGAGAATGCAACCTTTGTGGTAAACGGTAGCATCAAGTATGTTTCAGATGAAAACACAACCGTAAAGGACAGCGCTACAGTAAGCACAGCTTCCGAAGATGCGTCCAACGATTCTGCGGTTTTAACTTATATCATTTACAAATAAGGAGACTTTTGAAATGGAAAAGACAATGGAGAAAATTGTTGCATTGGCAAAGGCAAGAGGATTCGTTTATCCCGGTTCTGAGATTTACGGTGGACTTGCCAATACATGGGATTACGGAAATCTCGGTGTAGAATTGAAAAATAACGTAAAGAGAGCTTGGTGGCAGAAATTTATTCAGGAGAATCCTTATAACGTAGGTGTGGATTGTGCTATTTTGATGAATCCCCAGACTTGGGTTGCTTCCGGTCACTTGGGCGGATTTTCAGATCCTTTGATGGATTGTAAGGAATGTCACGAAAGATTCCGTGCAGATCAGTTGATTGAAAACTTTGCAAAGGAAAATGATATGACTTTGGAAAGTTCTGTTGATGCTTGGACTCAGGAAGAGATGAAGGCATTCATCGATGATAACAACGTTTGCTGTCCTTCTTGTGGAAAGCACAACTTTACTGATATTCGTCAGTTTAACTTGATGTTTAAGACCTTCCAGGGTGTTACAGAAGATGCAAAAAATACCGTTTACCTTCGTCCTGAAACTGCTCAGGGTATTTTCGTAAACTTCAAAAATGTTGCACGTACTTCACGTAAAAAGATTCCTTTCGGAATCGGACAGATTGGTAAGTCCTTCCGAAACGAAATCACTCCCGGAAACTTTACCTTCCGTACTCGTGAGTTCGAACAGATGGAATTGGAGTTCTTCTGCGAGCCCGGAACTGACCTTGAATGGTTCCAGTACTGGAGAGGCTTCTGCCGTGACTGGTTAATCTCTTTGGGAATCAAAGAAGAAGAGATGCGTCTCCGTGACCATGATCCCGCTGAGTTGGCATTCTACTCAAAGGGAACTACCGATATCGAGTTCTTATTCCCCTTCGGTTGGGGCGAACTTTGGGGTATCGCTGACAGAACCGATTATGACCTTGGCCGTCATCAGGAAACATCCGGACAGGATTTGACCTACTTTGACGATACAAAGAATGAAAAATATCTTCCTTACGTTATCGAGCCTTCATTGGGAGCTGACCGTGTGGTTCTTGCTTTCCTTTGCGCAGCTTATGACGAAGAAAACATCGGAACGGAAGAAAAGCCGGATATGAGAACCGTACTTCATTTCCATCCCGCTTTGGCTCCTGTAAAGATTGGTGTTCTTCCTCTTTCAAAGAAGTTGAATGAAGGCGCTGAAAAGGTATTTGCAGAACTTTCCCAAAAGTACAACTGCGAATTCGACGACAGAGGAAACATCGGAAAGCGCTACCGTCGTCAGGACGAAATCGGTACACCTTTCTGCGTGACCTACGATTTCGATTCCGAAGAAGACAACTGCGTAACTGTTCGTGACAGAGATACCATGGAACAGGAGCGTGTAGCTATTTCTGAATTAGATGCTTACTTCGCAAAGAAATTTGAGTGGTAGGATTATAGTTTTTTGAGTGTAATAAGTCTCCTCGATTGCTGTGATGATACGTCATTATGGAAAAGAGGGGGCTTTTTAAAACTTTATGATTGCAAAAATGAAAAAGTCTTACGATTTTTGTTGAAATATATAGATTTCTATGGTATTTTTGACAAGCAATTTCATTTTTTCGTAGTAGTTTTTTTGGAATTGTATTTAGATTGAGGAAATATAGTAAGGGAAATTGAAATCTTCACTTTTTCACAGACAAAAAAGGTGGAGATTTTTTGCGGCCTTTTTAGAAATACACATGTGAGGATAAATGAAAATTGCAAAGAAATATATCATTTTATTTTTGATTGTGTTGGTAGGAACAATTCTGTTATTTCAACATCATCGCACTTATGAACGCAATTATTATGATTTGTTAAAAGATAAAATGAAGTATCAGTTAGTGGAGGAAGAATCGACTGATGATGTAAATCTATCCGTGGATTTCAGTTTTTTGGAATCCGTCAATTCTGATATCTATTCATGGATATACATCCCAAATACTGACATAAGTTATCCCGTGCTTCAAAGCGGCGAGGATAAGGACGACAATTATTATTTAAAGCATAATCTGGATGGTTCTTATGGTTATCCCGGAGTGATTTTTTCGCAAAAGAGAAATGCAATGGATTATACGGATCCTGTTACCGTACTTTATGGTCATAACATGAAAAACGGATCCATGTTTGCCGGACTGCATCAATATAAGGACAGCGAATATTTTGATGGCCATAAAGATATTTATATTTATACGCCAACCGGAAAGATGCACTACAAGGTTTTTGCAAGCCTTACCTATGATGATCGATTGATATTGTCGTATTACAACGACTTTCAAAATAAAGCTGACGTGGTCGCTTTCTACGAAGAAAGTATGGAAGGGGCGGACAACAAAGACTACAGCGTCAGCATAGATGAAGAATCAAAATTACTTGTTTTGTCTACCTGTGAGAGGGAAGCAGACGAGCGATACTTAATAGAAGCTGTGTTAGTGAACGATTAAAAGCTTGGTGTGATTTAAGGAGACTAATAATGAAAATATCTTCGAAATTAAAAAATGTAAAGAGAAGAGTGTACGCTCTTTTATTATCAGGAGTGATTTTAGGAACAGCCATTCCTACCGGAATGTTACAGGGTGGCGTAGCAAAGGCGGATGAAATCGACGTTACGACTTCATCCGAACTTTCTTTTGATTATTCCAAAATGGGATTTCAGATTACCACGGATGAGGGTACTACCTCCCTGACCTATGATAGTACGACTTCTACCTATCAGTGGCCTACAGGAGTTGGTGTGAATCAGGTAAATGAAATAAGTGGAGCTGTTGTATTTCATATAGCGGATACCAGAGTTGATATTAAAAGCGGGACCTGCTTTACCTATGCTTTTCCGGAAGTGTTTCAGATTTCTGATGTAGCATCAAAGAATTTTGATGTAGTTATGGACGCCGACACAAATGAAACGCTGACATTGGGAACTTATGAGATTACCAATAATACTTTGGTGTTCCATTTTACAGCCGCTGATCTTGCTTCAGAGGGTGTGATCTTTGATACACAGACCATCGGTTTTAGCGGAACCATTGATAAATCAAAACTGAGAACAGATGATGTGAACACTTATGCTATTTCAGCTCCCGGCTCAGCAAGTATCAGCTATATTCAGATTCCAAAGGTTCCTACGGAATTATCTACCATTACCAAAACATCAGAGTTAACCAATGATGATTCCAATACAGTAAAGTGGAGCATTGAACTTGGTACTGCCACAGATGCGGGAGTTTCTCTTGCCGGCGGTACTGTTGTAGAGACTTTAGATGGAAAGCAGAACTTTGTTCGAGCTTATTTAGGAGACGATACATCCAACACCCTGGAATTTGTACAGGATGAAAATGACGGAAATGTCTATACCTACACCTTCCCTGAGGATTCGACTTTAGAAGCTCCTCAAACCATTACGGTAGAGACAACTCCCACAGATGCAGCTTTAGCTCCCTCCAGTGCAGAGGAAGCAAAGACAGCAGTGGAGCTGGTAAACAATGCATCTTTTATTGCAAAGAACAAAGATGCGGCGGATGCTTTAAATACAAATTCCACAGCTTCCATTGCCCGTACCAGTCTTGGAAAAGACTATACCATTATTGACGGTAGTACAGCAGAGTGGACAATCGATTTAAACAGCAACCTGGCCAATGTTTGGGCAGCTACAGTAAAGGATCCCCTTTCAAAGGGATTGACTATAGATGAGTCTTCTTTCGGTATTCAGATTGTGGAAATGGCTACAGATGAAAACGGAGAGAAAACAGAAAACGGAAGTGTAACCCTTACTTCTTCTGCAAAGAGCAAAACCTTAAATGGTGTAGCAGTTTCTTATGACGTGACTACAGGAGATACAGGAGCCCAGACTCTTTCTGTTACCATGAATCGATTCCAGAAGGAATATAAGATTATTTTCCGTACAGATATTTCCAATGAAGAGTTTGTGAATGACGTAAATATTTCCAACACAGCCTATGTGGATGTTTCGTATCCTGTTGGAGGCGGCAGTGGTGGATCTCCCGTAGAGTACGGCTCACCGGAAGTGAATATGGAGTTTAAAAATGCCTTTGTTGCTATAGAGGCAGTTTCCGCAGATGCTACCACAGGTCTTTTAAACTGGAAGGCGAATCCTTCTACAAAGATGAACGCATCTGATTACAGCGGTTCTGAGTTAAAAATTACACTGAAAAATATTGTTTCTGCTGATGATGTATCAAAGAACGGTTTGGGTGACGGTCACAGTTTTAACGACGAAAAAGTAGAAGCTGTAAAAGTCTATAATGTTTCCGATGACTCAGAAGTAACAAGCGGATTTACCACATTGGTATCTTCCGACAAAACAGAATTGACAGTTTCATTTGATAACAGCATTAACCTGAATGATATTTATGTTACTTTCCAGTCTTATGCAGATACATATTTTGCAGATGATGCCACACATAAATACATTGCAACAGCTGATTTATCCATTACCAGTGTATCTTCCACAGCTTCTGTAGCAGCCAAGAAGAATGCCATCCAGTCATTGAAGAATAAAATGGTGACAAAGACGGAAACATCTTCTTATGACGAAGATACCAACAATACTTTGTTTACATTTAAGATTGCAGTAAACGGAAACGGACTGTCTCTTACAAATGCAGTGTTAACAGACAACCTGTCCGGTATTTTATATTCTACAGATCTTTCCAATGTAACATCAGAAGGAAAAGTAACTCCTACTGCTTCAGATGTGCCTCTGGCAGATGAGGATTATGAAATCGAAAGTCTGACAGTTGATGGAGCAGATCAGACTCCTTCCGATAAGAGTGAAAAAAATGTTTCTGTGAATCTTGGAAATATCAGTGCTGCTTCAAACATTATTTTGACAGTTGGCCTGACAGATACGGGAAAAGCAAAGCTTCGTGTGGGTGGAAACCTTTCCCAGAAGGCTATTTATGCGAAAAACTCTGCTACAGTTACAGCAGGTGAACTGGATTCAGACGGAATCACCGGAAGTGTAACCGGTGTATCCGCAAACCAGATTGCTATTAACAAAGCGGTAGTAAAAAAGGGAAGTCAGGATAAAGAAGGTACAAACTATACTTCTGATTTGACCTGGTATCTGGACATTAACAACATGGGAGCATCTATTAAAAACAGTGATAATTCCAACACAGTGATCGTAGATACCATTCCTAAGGGACTGACTCTGGATAAGAGCAGCGTGGTTTTATATAAAGCTACTCATGCTTCCAACGGAACACTGATTAACGGTGCAGGGGATGCACTTACTTTAAATACGGATTATGTGTGGTCCTCTAAAAAGAATAAGGACGGTACAACCACGTTAACCATTCAGCTGATTACAACAGGTGGAAAAGACACTTCATCTTATCGACTGAAATATGTAACGGCTATGTCCGGTGGTGTGGCAACTTATACAAATACTGCGGAAATTACAGTAGGCAGCACTCCCATAACAGAGACTGCTACTGTAGAAGCAAAAACCTACAATTCAGGCTCCGGTAGTTACCGTGCCTTTTTAACCATGACAAAAACAGATGCACTGGCTACTTCCGTAGCAGTTAAGGGTGCAAAGTACGGTGTGTTTGAAAATGGGGCAGATGCCGCATTAGACGCCGGTGATTCCACAAAGGAAAACAAAGCCGTGGATGTGGGATATACCGATGAAAACGGTAAGATCACCTTTACAGTTCCGGGTTCCAAGACCAACCCTAAGACTTATTACGTGTGTGAGTTGGAAGCGCCGGAAGACAGTGACGGAAACGGTGGAAAGTACGCTTTGGATAAAACAGTTTATCCTATATCCGGTGTAAAATTTGGTTCCATAAAGATTGGACCTGCAGGTGTGGGAGATACCAATACATTTAAGGATTCCCGTGACACTACAGTAAGCTCCATAGGAACAGCTACCATTACCAATAAATTTTTTGACGATTCAGAAGGTGGAAAGACATCTTCCTTCCAGTTGTTTATTTATCCTACCAGTAGTGCATCTGATAAAAAGCAGGTAAAATTGAATCCTGATTCTGATGGAGTTTATACCTTTGATTCATTTGCCAGTGGTGTAACGGTTTCAGGATCGGCAAGTGTAATCGATGGCTCTAACAGCGTAGGCTCATTACAGTTAAAAGAGTTGCCTTGGGGAACTTATCATCTGGTACAGACTTCCACAGCAAAGGGATTTTTAACTGCTTCTGAATATGTCTTCACTATTACCGGTGGTGACAATGTGACAGGAAATGTGGAGAATAAAAAGACCGTTCTTACCATTAAGGATAATGTAGCGGCAGATTATGTAATCGAAGGTGAGTTTGCAGACGGATCTATTTCAAAGACTTTATCCGGTGCAGACCTTACTGCAGCCGGTGGTGTGGTTTATACCGGTCTGGTAATTCAGGGCAAAAACTATACCATTAAGGAAACTTCAGTTCCTGCAGGATACAAAGCTCACGCGGATGTACCTGTTAACTACGCTACTTATAAGTACAATGGCACTGATTCATCTGTGGTAAGCATTTCAGAAGACCCTATTGTTTTAAAGGTAGAGGTAAAAGATCAGGATGGAAATACAGTTTCTGATGCAGCATTGAGTACAGTAGCAAATAGTGGCACGGTTACAGGAGCAACTTTGAATTTAAATCAAAATGTCTCTTGTGGCGGAAGTTATGATATCACCGGTGTATTGACCAATCAGTATCTTCCTATCGACGCTGAAAAAGTAACGGTTACTGTTTCTGCAAATGGAGCAAGCTTTACAGCAACTCCCACAGATTCTTCCGTTATGAACGCATCTGTTAGTGGAACTACAGTTACCATTATCGTTCAAAAGATTAAGGCCAATGTTGCAATCAAAGAAGTAAGTTCTGATGATGATACAAAGATTTTGACCGGTGGTACCTTTGAATTATTCAATAAGGATACGAATACTCAAATCGGTACTGTAATTACAGATAGTAATGGAAATCTTACCTTTGCAGATGCAGAGATTACAGGATTGGGCGTAGGTAATTACTACTTAATGCAGATGAGCACTCCTACATCCTATGGATTTTATGATAATCCTTCCACTAACTTTGAGTTTACGGTGGATGCTTCTAAGCATAATCAGGTGATTATCATGACCTTTAGATGTGAACCGGAACCGGGTACCATTAACGTTACAAAGACGACAGCTCGTGGTACAAAAACGTTGCAGGGTGCTGAATATACCCTTTATACAAAGGACGACCAGAACAATTACGTAGTAGTGGATACAAAGACCACAGATGCTGAAGGAAAGATGACCTTTGACAATCTTTTGTGGGATACCTATTACTTACAGGAAACCAAGGCTCCTTCCGGATATCAGTTGGATAATACCATGCATGGTCCTTGGATAATTGATGAGACCGTTGTAAACCAGACATTGAATGAGACCGTTACAGAAGAACCTACCAATGTGGTGATGAAAACCTACGGTATCGACATTTCCAACGGAGATGATGAAGAGCAGGTAACACCGGCATTGATCGGTGAAGGAACCTATCAGGTAACCGGTATTTTTGGTGGTGAAACAGAAGAAACCACCAAGACCTTTAGTGATGATGACAATGACGGTGTGATTACTGTTTCCAACGAATTTGTTCTTGGAAATGTGTACACTATTTTGCAGACCGACGTGGTATCTCCTTACAACATGGTAGTTCCTTTTGAAGTAGAAATTACCACAGAGATTGCTTCCGGTGCTGAGTCTATTAATATTACAAATCGAATGAATCGTTTTGCTTTTACTTTGACAAACGAGTATGGAGTAGCCATCGGTGGTGCGAAGTTTACCATCTATGACGAAAACGATAATGTGGTTCGCGATGATATTTTATCTTTGAGCGATACCAATGGTAGAACCGTGGATATTACAAATTTGAAACCCGGCGTTTATACCTTGAAAGAAAAGGAAGCCGTGGAAGCAAACCATTTGTTTTATGCGTTGGATGACAGTGGTGTGAAGTTTAGATTAAACGCTGACAATACCGTGGATATTTTAACCATTAACCAGGTGGCTACCGATTTGAAGGCAAATGGTTTGGCTGACAACGATACTGTGGTAGGTGCAAAACTTGGTTACGCAAACTCTACTAAGATTACAGACGAAGCTGTTATTGAGTATGTAAATACACCTACTATTATCAGCTTTGAGACCTCTGTTCGTTATAACGAAAACTGTAGTAGTTCTTCTGGCGATACCAGCGGATTGATTGGTATTACCTATGGTATTTATACCGATGAAGAATGTACAGAACCCAACCATGTGGCAAACGGTACTACCGACAAAAATGGATTGGTTGTTGTAGCAGGTCTTCCGGAAGGAACTTACTACACAAAGATGTTGGGATCAGATGCTGACAATATCGTAGTGGATGATACAGTTTATGTGGCAGAAGTTACCGGATTTACCTTTGCAGGTTTGAAATATGCAAACGGTACTACCGTGAATGAAAGCATTACCTTAGAAGTAAACCGTTCTGATTTGGTTCTTACCAAAACAGATAAAGAAGACAATACAAACTTCCTTGCAGGCTCTACCTATGCGATTTATCGAAAGAGTTCTGTAGGAGTAAATGAAACCACAAGCTACAAAGCTTCTAAGAATTCTTACACCTTGTTTGAACTCTTTGGTACTAGAGCAGTCAGTGTGTTGCAGCAGATTACAGGAAGCTCTGCTTCACAGTCTGCTTCCGCTGATGATGAATGGGTATTGGTTTCAACTGCAGTAACCGATGAAAACGGAAAGATTACCTTTAGCGGTGTTGACGTTGGTGTGGAATATTTGATTCAGGAAACATCTGAACCCAACGGTTACCAGGTTTCCAAGGATCCCATCCTTGTAAAATTTGAAAAGCAGGCAGACGGCAGTGTAAAACTTACCACCGTTGACAATGGTTCCGGAACAGCTTCCGTTGATGAAAACGGAAACATCACCTGGTACGAACCTAGATTGAAGGTAGCTGTTCGTTTGGTAGACGAAGATGGCAAGGTATTGACCGGTGGAAACTTCCAGTTGGTTCAAAACACAGATGCATCTTCCGTAAGAACATGGACTTCCGCAAAAGATGATGAGTTGTTCTCTGGTGTGTTAACCGGTGGTACTGCTTATACCGTAGTTCAGACAGGAGCTCCTGATGGATATATTGCTTCTGAAGATGTAGTATTTACTGCAGAAGCAAAGGCACTTTCCGCTACCGACGATTACGTTCAGCTGGTTACAGTGGTAAATAAAAAAGAAACTGCAAAGTCAGATAGTAGCGATAGCAGTGATTCGGGTAGCTCTTCCGATAACAGCGATTCTTCATCTGAAAATGCAGCAGAAAGCACTATGGATACCAACGACAGTGCAAAAGACAAATCTCCTAAAACAGGAGAGTGGAGATTCCCCTGGGAATAAAGAAAATTGTATACAAAAA
Source organism: Lachnospiraceae bacterium (assembly GCA_024694625.1). Taxonomy (GTDB): domain Bacteria; phylum Bacillota; class Clostridia; order Lachnospirales; family Lachnospiraceae; genus JAILEN01. The sequence goes on from JAILJP010000049.1 coordinate 20,548, forward strand.
CAAGTTTCCAAAATGTTTGCAAAAAGAAACAAAGATATTGCGAAACTTAAGAAAAAACATTATAATAGTTAGGCTGACTGCCTAACTATTATTTTTTTGTTGGGAAGTCAATGTCTAGTAAGTGTGTTAACGGGAAAACCCGTCACATAATTTTTTCAATTATATTTAGGAGGAAAAGACAAATGGCAAACAAGTGGGTATATACCTTCAAAGAAGGTAACATGACCATGCGTAATCTCCTTGGTGGTAAGGGTGCAAACCTTGCTGAGATGACTGAAATCGGTCTTCCGGTTCCCCAGGGATTCACCATCACTACAGAGGCTTGTACTCAGTATTATGAAGATGGACGCAAAATCAATGATGAAATTATGGCTCAGGCTATGGAAGGTGTAGCTTGGATGGAGAAAGAGAACGGTAAGAAGTTCGGTGATTTACAGAACCCCTTACTTGTATCTGTTCGTTCCGGTGCTCGTGCATATATGCCCGGTATGATGGATACCATCCTTAACCTTGGTTTAAATGTCGAAGTAGTAGACGCTATGATCAAAGCTAACCCTACTCCCGAGTTTGAGCGTTTCGTATATGACTCATATCGTCGTTTCATTCAGATGTTCTCTGACGTAGTAATGGAAGTTGGTAAGAAGTACTTTGAACAGCTTATCGATGAAATGAAAGAAAAGAAAGGTGTTAAGTTCGACGTTGAACTTACCGCTGCTGACTTAAAGGAACTTGCAGGTCAGTTTAAGGCTGAATACAAGAAGCAGTTGGGACAGGACTTCCCTTCTGATCCTGTAGAGCAGTTAAAGCTCGCTATCGAAGCAGTATTTAAGTCATGGGATAACCCTCGTGCGAACGTATATCGTCGTGATAACGATATCCCTTATTCTTGGGGTACTGCTGTAAACGTAATGCCCATGGTATTCGGTAACTTAAATAACGAATCCGGTACAGGTGTTGCATTTACACGTGATCCTGCTACAGGTGAGAACAAGCTTATGGGTGAGTTCTTGATCAACGCTCAGGGTGAAGACGTAGTTGCCGGTGTTCGTACACCTATGCCTATCGCTCAGATGGAAGAAGAGTTCCCTGAAGCTTACGCTGAATTCTTAAAAGTTTGCGAAACTTTGGAAAACCACTATCATGACATGCAGGATATGGAATTTACCGTAGAGAACAAGAAGCTTTACATGCTTCAGTGCCGTAACGGTAAGAGAACAGCTCCCGCTGCTTTGAAGATCGCTTGTGACTTAGTTGATGAAGGACATAAGACTCCTGAAGAAGCTGTTGCTATGATCGATCCTCGTAACTTAGATACATTATTACATCCTCAGTTTGATGCTGCTGCATTAAAGGCTGCTACTCCTCTTGGAAAGGGTCTTGGTGCATCTCCCGGTGCTGCATGTGGTAAGGTAGTATTTACTGCTGATGACGCTGTAGAATGGGCTGAAAGAGGCGAGAAGGTTGTTCTTGTTCGTCTTGAGACATCTCCTGAAGATATTACAGGTATGAAGTCTGCACAGGGTATCTTAACTGTACGTGGTGGTATGACTTCACACGCTGCCGTAGTAGCTCGTGGTATGGGTACATGCTGTGTATCCGGATGTGGCGACATTGCTATGGACGAAGAAAACAAGAAGTTTACACTTGCTGGTGTTGAATTTACTGAAGGTTCTGAGATCTCTATCGACGGAACAACAGGTAACATCTACCAGGGAATTATTGAAACAAAGGACGCTACCATCGCTGGTGAGTTCGGACGTATCATGGCTTGGGCTGATGAGTTCAGAACAATGAAGGTTCGTACAAACGCTGATACACCTGCTGACGCTAAGAAGGCTCGTGAACTTGGTGCTGAAGGTATCGGACTT
>JAILJP010000091.1 GCA_024694625.1 Lachnospiraceae bacterium
CCTAAGAAAAGAACTGATACCGCTAATAATGTAGAATCATGGAGCAGCTGAAAATCGAGATTAAATAATCTTTCCATCTACTTTACGACTCCTTTGTTCTTAGCCTACCAATGGTTTTACGAAAAGTAAGAGCATAGCTACAAGCAAACCGTAAAGACCAGTTGTTTCTGCTACGGCCTGTCCAAGTAACATTGTTGACATAATCTGTCCCTGTGCTCCAGGGTTACGTCCTACGGCTGAAGCACCGTGACCAGCGGCGATACCCTGTCCAATACCAGGTCCGATACCTGCGATAACTGCTAAACCTGCACCAATTGCTGAGCATGCTAAAATTAAATCTTCACCTGTAATATTCATTCTGTTTTACCTCCTAAAGTAAATTTTCGATTAGGCTGTTGCCTCCTCTTCATCATTCATCTGCTGTGAGATGTAAGTCATTGTCAACATACAGAATACATAAGTCTGAATTGCTCCTGAGAACAAGTCAAAGTACACATGTAATACTGATGGCCATACCAAGGCTATCTTTGACAACAATCCATAAACCAGCGCCATCATAACGGTACCAGAAAGTACGTTTGCAAATAGACGCAAGGATAAGGAAATTGGTACCGCAATCTCACTAATAAGATTGATAGGTAGCCAAAGCGGGAACCATGGTGGTAGTGGTGAACACATATCCACCCAGATGGACTTCAGACTATTGTGCTTAAACTGGTTGTAATGAATGATACAAAATGTCATTACACCAAGAGCAAAAGTCGTTCCGTAATCTGCTGTTGGCGGGCGCAGTCCAAAGATACCTGAAATATTGGAAAGCAATATAAAAATAAATATGGTTCCAATATAGTTCTGGAATTTTGGTGCGCTCTTTCCCATGGCATTCTTTACGATACCGTCTAAAAATTCCACAACAATTTCAATTATGTTTTGCACTGTATCTGGAACTTCTGTTGCCTTTGCCATCTTACGATTTGCAATTACAGCTAACAAAATGATTACCAGCATTACAATAGCAATACATACATGAGATGTGGTGATCCAAACAGTCTGTCCAAAAATCTCATAAGAGAAAAGACCATGGATCATAAAGTCGATGTCGTCTGCTGATGCCATCAAAATCGCATTGTTCACAATTTCACCTCCTCATCTTTCATTGAACTTTCTTCTTTTTTATGAAGATGAAAAATTTTATGCAATAAAGGCTGTGCATAGGCACTAACCTTCAAGCCAAGAACACCGATGAAGGCTGAATAAAGATTTCCCAAATTCAACCACATCATTACAAAAAATACCACTACCACTGCGATATAACGCAACACGGATTTGGCCTTAATCATTCTCGGTGCAGCATTTTGTGTCCGAACCGTCTCATCCAGTATCACAGCTAAGTGAATTGCCATACCTATAGCACAGGCAATTCCTATCAAAAGACCCGTGGTATAACGAATCTTGTCTGATACAAACCAAATTCCTATAACTTCTACCAATCCTCCATAAATAAGGATTCCCAAAAGAAGCCCCGGCAGTGCCTCATTTAATCTTCTAAACTCTTTTATCATTATTTTTCAAGTACTTCTTTACTATTTTATAAACTGATTCCACACCAGCTGCTGCCCCAATGAAAAATCCTAAAATAGCAATCCAATCTACATCAATTTTATTTCCAATCCATACACCAAATAACGTACAGGCAAGAATTGGAAGAATCATGGATATACTGACCTGCATTACAAGAGCCAATGTCTCCATTACCTGGTTTTTCTGCTTGTTATCCATCATACGTTAAAGGAAATTTCCCTTCCTGTATGTTGATATTTGCGAAATGAAACCCCCGACGCCGTCAACATTCTCTTAGATGCAATCACACTAGGTGTATGTTCATATTTATCACAATCGTAAATAATTTCCTTTATGCCCGACTGTATAATCGCTTTCGCACACTCATTGCATGGGAATAGGGATACATAGAGTTTTGCACCCTCCAAAGAACCACCCCGATAGTTCAAAATTGCGTTTAATTCGCTATGGGTGGTATAGAAATATTTATTTTCCAATGGGTCGCCGTCCCGATTCCAGGGAAACTCATCATCTGAACAACCTCTGGGGAATCCGTTATAACCCATGGATAAAATTTTGTTGTCAGTACTTACAATACAAGCACCAACTTGAGTATGAGGATCTTTTGATCGCATGCCTGATAAAAAGGCTATGCCCATAAAATACTCGTCCCAACTAATGTAATCTGTTCTTTTCTCACTCATATCGTTCCCCCTATCAGGTCTCGTCATCCGGTGAATACTCCAATCTTTCCGCTACTTTTGTAAGTGTAGCTTTTAACATCTCGAAGCATATGCCATACGTTTGCAAGGAGCCACCATAAGGGTCCATAATTTCAAGTTCTTCTCCCACAAACGTGGTAAGCACAAAAGTGTTTTCTTCCGTGGCATTAGGAAGTTCCTCAATCAACTTCACTCTTTTTGACTCCTCCATCACAAAAACAATGGTATCTTCTGTGATTTCATCATTGGAAATCTGTTTGGATTCAAAGTCTTCCACGGTGATTCCATTGGATATCATTACCGCTTCCGTCTTTTGATTTAAAGGTTCCGGAAAAGCAACAATAATACCTCTGGAAAGTATTTCCATATCCTCATTACATAATGTTTTAAAAATTTCTGCAGCCATAGGTGCACGGGTAATTCCGTTTCCTGCTACAAAAATTACGCGCTTATATTTTCTCACATTTTCCTCCAAGTGGCTAGTACCTAAAGGCATTTTTTCCACATTTTTTGTGATTTTGTTGTAAATAATTATGAAACTGTAATGATTTGATGACCTGCTGCTTTTAGCAGGCGATTCATAATGGCTCTTCCCATATGAGGTGTTTCAAAGGATTCTGAATAAATCAACTCCATTCCCTTTGCATCAAATTCTCTTAACATTCCATATAAATTTCTAGCAATTTCCTCTTCGTCCTGAAAAGACCCTATGACAAAAACTTCTCCAGATTTATATAGAGAAGAAGTTTCCTTTGTAGCTAAAATTGCTACTTTTTTTCCTTCTTCCAATCCCTTTTTTGCCAGGGTATTAATTTCAGAAACAACCCGGTCTTTTTGCCCTTCCACAACTACTAAACTTCCCTTTGGCGCATAGTGTCGATAGCGCATACCCGGCGCCTTGGGGCGAACCTTTGCATCCTCTGACAGAATACCGGGATCCATTTTTGCCTCTCCTACTATTTCTATCACATCTTCCAAAGAAATGTAACCCGGTCTTAAAATTACAGGTACATCCTCCGTCAAATCAATAATGGTAGATTCAAGGCCAATCTCTACATCACCACCATCAATAATACAATCAATCTTTCCTGACAAATCCTCTGCTACATGAGCTGCTTTTGTTGGACTTGGTCGACCTGAAGTATTTGCAGAAGGTGCTGCAATGAGACATCCACTTTCTAATATTAGCTCTCTCGCCACAGGATG
>JAILJP010000108.1 GCA_024694625.1 Lachnospiraceae bacterium
AAATTATGGATATACTGAGGGCTTTACTGTAATAAGTTTAAAATTCCCTGAGGAATTTGATTTGCCTGTACCATCATGGCTTGGCTCGCCTGTTCAAGAATACTTGCAGCAGAATAGTTCACCATTTCTTTTGCCATATCAGTATCGCGAATTCTTGATTCTGCAGATTGAGAATTCTCACTCGTATTCTTATTTACATTGTATGCTTCTTCTAAACGGTTTTGCACCGCACCAAAGTTTGCACGGGTTTCATTTACCCATTCAATAGCACCATCAACAGCAGCGATTGCCTGACCCGCTGCAGAATATGAGCTTACATCCAAAGGATCTACGCCTATACGATCAGAAGACATACGAACGATAGGAATCTGAATCGCCTGACCGCCTAAAGCTCCTGCCTGAATATTTAATCCATAATTGCTACTAACTTTTGAAATGGTAACAAATTCCTCAAGCCCATTTAAATAAACACTACCCATATATAAATTAGAATAGGTTGTTCCATTTATAGTTGCACTATGACTAGACTGAGAGCTACTTGTACTACCACTTGTTGGATAAAAAGTAAGTGTCGTGCCATTAATAGCTAAACTATTTGCATGACCAATTTGGAAATTGTTTGTTGAAGTGTCATTTACACTATCATAAAGACTAGAATTCTTTATTTCCTGACTAATACGAGCAGCCACTTCCTCCATAGAAGGATTATCTGCTAATCCAATCGTAATACTAAGACTATCTCTACCATCTTCTGTTGTTACCACATTAGTAGAAGATGAAATTGGAATGGAATTATCAAATGAAAATGCAAAAGTTTGACCGCAGCTTGCTGCACAGGTAGAGAAAAAAGTTTTCCCACTTAAATTATCTACTGTACAACTACCTAAATCAAACTGAAATCCTGTAACGGTCTTCGATGTTCCATTAGCATCGATGGTAAGTCCAGGTGCATTCATACTATAAATACCCTCTGAAACAAGGGTAGGTGTTACATCTACACTATCTTCTGCGTCTAACGCAAAAACATCATCTGCATTTAAAGGATAAATCTCATTTAAAGATGTTGTTGTCGCAATACGATTAATCTCACCAATTGATTCATCGATTTCTGCCTGAATAGCTTGTCTATCAGTATCAGTATTTGTATCATTTGCAGCTTGAACTGAAAGTTCACGCACACGATTCAAAACAGCAGACACTTCATTTAATGCACCTTCTGCCACTTGAACAAGTGAAACACCGTCCATGATATTATAAGCAGAACGATCCAATCCACGAATCTGCCAACGCATCTTTTCAGAAATAGAAAGACCAGCCGCGTCATCTGCGCTACGATTAATACGATATCCTGAAGAGAGTTTCTCTGTAGAAGAAGCTTTTCGAATACCATTAATATTATATTGTCTTTGTACATTCATCGCTGAAAGATTATGTTGAATAACTGACATAGCATCTCCTCAAAGTATATCCTATTATACTTATCGGCATATGCGATTTATATTTAACATACTTTTAAGATTATTATTGCAAAAATTTTATTTTTTCATAATTATTGCGATATCTATTCCTTGATCGATAATCCATTACAAGCAAATTATTATTTTCCCATATTATCCATGTATTAAGTAAAAGATTACATATCTTTTACTTCTCCATTTACTGTGGCATACTCATTATCTTCCACAGGAATAACCAAACACTTTTGACCATCAATTACTGAAGTTACGATTTCTTTTGCCTTTTCTTCACTTACTCGCAGTACGATATCTACATTTTTTCCGTCCTCATTCAGAACTCCTGCCTGCTCTAACTTCTGTGTTAAAGTAACCACCTGTTCTTTTAGTGCATTTTTCTCCTGACGAATTTCATTATTTTTAATTACCTTTGTATCAAGAATTTCATCTGCCAAAGGCACTTCATCTTCTTTAAAGAAATCATCATAGGTCTTTGCAATGTGTTCTGCCTTCTGTTCAGAAAGTCCTGCATCTGATAAGATTTCTTCCACGTCCTTTGTTGTAAGAAGAACCGGTTCTTTCTCTCCATGAACCTCTTTTACATTTGTGATAAAGTCAGAAATATTCTGATTTACATCTGCAATAATATCCTGCAAATCTTCATTTTCCGGTCCAACAGAATTTACAATCATATGCTCAAAGGCATTCTTTTTCTCTGTAGAGGTAAACTTCGATGCACATCCTAATCCGTTCTCCCAAAACTCCTTGTGAGGATCTTTTGTGTTTTTGGTATACATCATGACATTGTGAATATCACTTGATCGGTCTGTAAAGGCCGGGAATAAAAATCCTGATTCCGGCGCATCAACTGCCCAATCTCGAATTCTAGGTGCAATACGATTTTCTTCCTCACGATATCCCAGTGCTGCCTTTGTAAGCTTCACCGGACAAACCGCACATAAAACATAATCATACACTTCCTCAGACTCATCCAGTTTCATATTATCTGTAGTTTTTGTTGGCACATCGTATACATCGTAGAATACAAGAATCAAATAGTTTCCAACGAAATCATAATTCTTAATTACAGAATCAAAAAATGCATCGTTCACTTCCGGAATTTCCAGTTGGGAATTTTTCAATCCCATCAGTGAGTTTTGCGCACCACCTTCTAACTCTTCATCATTTGGAAATGAAAGCTGGATTAGATTGTTTCCAACTGTACCGGACAATGCTTTATTTGCAATTTCCAGATATTTAAAGAATTCTTCCTCTTCCAGACTCAAGAAATCTTCTGTAAAAGTACATACCTTTTCCTTTGCAGAATCCACATAGCAACCTGCTAATTTTTTGATTGTGCAAGTCTCCTTCTTAAGTCTTCTTTTTAGCTCCATTACTTCTTTCTTTTCCATTTCAAGTTCTCCAATCTATATAATTTATAGTATCTATATACTTTCAATTCTTGCACAAAACGTGCCTTAAAATTCTATCACAAAACAAAGAAAAAATCATTGGGGGACGGTTCTTCTGTCTTCACAAACTAATTCTAGGGGACGGTTCTTTTGTATTCACAACTTATATAGTACGAAACTATAATTGTATGAAGACACCATGAATTTTCTTGCACAAAAAAGCTGCCACACTTATTGTGTGACAGCCAATTTATTATTCATAATAAGGTCCAGTGAATCATTCGAGTCTCGAATGAAGACAAAAGAACCGTCCCTAGTGTCTATGCATTGAGAAAGAAGCCATATCATAACTTGAGAGGTTTTCGTGAATCTCTCTTCCGTCAGCTTCGGAAATCATTGCATCTCTGGTACGTTTTGCCTTGTTCTGATCCTGGAATGAGCTGGGTCCGCCAACACATCCGCCTTCACAAGCCATACCTTCGATGAAGTCCTCAGGCAGGCGATTCATCTTCAAAAGAAGAAGGGCTTTCTTACACTCAGCTGCACCGTTTGCAATGCAAACCTTTGCATCGATTTCATCTTCAGATTCTTTTAAGCTCTGAACTACAGCAGCGGTTACACCACCGGAGTTCGCAAATCTCTTACCATAAACAGAAGATTCCTGATAATCATTATCACAAGGTTCCAACTCAATGTTCTTAGCTGCCATGATGGCACGAATCTCAGAGTAAGCCAATACATAATCAGCATTTCCTTCAATGCCGAATTCTTTTGCTTCAGACTTCTTTGAAATACAAGGTCCGATAAATACGCAAATTGCTTCGGGATCTTTTGCTTTGATCCAACGGGATACAGCAGCCATAGGTGAAATTGCAGTGGAAATATTATCTTCCAATTCAGGGAAGTGCTTACGAATCATATTAACGAAAGCAGGACAGCAAGATGTGGTCATCTTCTTTCCTTCTTTGTAAGCTTCGGCCCATTCTTCCGCTTCTGCGGCTGCGGTCATATCACCACCCAAACCAACTTCATAGAAATCCTTGAAGCCAAGTTTCTTCATAGCCTTTTTCCAGCTTGCCATGGTAATGTTTTCGCCGAACTGTCCCTCTGTTGCAGGAGCAGCCATAGCGTAAACCGGTTTGCCGGATTTCAATGCTTTAATAACATCTACGATAAAGGTCTTTGAACCAATGGCACCAAAAGGACATCTATGGATACAAAGTCCGCATCGAATACATTTTTCGTCATCAATTACAGAAATACCGTTTTCATCATAGGTAATGGCATCTACAGGACACGCGAACTTACAAGGACGCTTCAATGCAGCAATTGCATGATAAGGACAAGCCTGCGCACACTTACCACACTCCTTACACTTAGCAGGATCAATGTAAGAACGGTGAAGTCCGGGCTCACATGCTCCGAAAGGACAAGCGTTTACACATGCTTTTCCAAGACAATTCTGGCAGTTATCCGTTACTACGTAACTGGAAATCGGGCAATCCTCACAAGCGGAAGGAATAACCTGAATGATATTCCCACTATCCTCTTCTGTAGGAGCCTTACCTTCTGCCAAACGAACACGTTGACGGATAATCTCTCTTTCTTTGTAAATACAACATCTAAACTGCGCTCTGGGGCCGGGGATCAATCGTTCCGGTATAAAATCTCTTTCATCCTCCAAACGATCCTCAAATGCAAGCTTGGCAACTTCACGAAGTACCTCATGCTTGATTTTAATTACACCTTCATCAGCGTACATAGATTTTCCTCCATTCTTTTTTTACATACATACTTTACATTACAAATTGGTTTGTGCTTTCATTTTGGTTTTCATATCATACATTCTCCGATCTGCCAATCTGGAGACGTCTTCCGCATCATTTCCCGTAACCTCCTTACTTTCCGCTACACCATAGGCAGCCGTCACCTGAAATGGAAGTTTTTTTGATGCATCCCTATTCAAACGATTTAGTTTTAACATGCTATGTTCTATACTACTTCGTTCCACACCTTTGGCAATCACACAAAATTCATCTCCTCCAAGACGAATCAAATGCTCTGAATTCCGAAATACTTCTTCAAGATTATTTGCAAAGGTTTTTAATAATAAATCTCCCTGACTATGACCATGGGCATCGTTTACCTTTTTCAAACCATTCACATCCAAATTGACTATCACATATTCGTCCTCACCGGCGCTAAGTTCATCCAAAAGTTCTGCATATTTGGTACGATTATATAACCCCGTCAACGTATCATGATATGCCAGTCTGGTTAATGTTCTACGATTTTCTTCTTCCAAAATTCCGTTATATACATAGAACAAATAACTCATGATTAAAAAGATGATAAAAATCAGCGCCCCTAAAGGCAAAATGGAATGTGACAAATTCTGGTCATTTGCCAACAGATATTTTTGCACGAAAAACCGAATTAAGTCCACCCCACCTGTGGCAAATAATGCAAAAAATCCAATATTTAATACCTGATCCGATGCATTCATATCTTTTAACGGTTTCCATGCGGCAATTATGATAATAATCAAAGACACTACCATAATTACATGAAAAGCTCCTAATGTTTTACAATAATGCGCCGTATTTGTAAAGTGCAAAATACTTACAATTACCACATGCAACACGGAAGCAAAAACACAAATCCACAAAAGAACCCTTTTCCACAATTCACTATCATGTCGCAAGGAATACATTTGAATCAAAAGTGGAATAATAGCAAGATACAACGACAAATACTCCAACATGGTATTTAATGCCAAATCCGTACTAAAAATCTGTAATGTCTTTGTGGTTCCCATAGACCAAATTCCAATTAAAAAGGAAAATGCTCCCAACCAAACCATTCTTCTGGTTCTAGTACGAAAGAGAAGTCCCAACAGGGAATTTAGCATGAGGATAATCCCCAAGCCTACCAAAAACAAACTGATAAATAAAACACCCATATACTCTCTTGCAAAGGAGCTGATTACCGATTGTGTAGGCATGATTTCCAATGCCGGTATACTGGAGAAGGCGTTGTCTTCTCTGGCGCAAATGACAATCTTTAAATCCTTTCCCACCGCATTGTCCGGAAGAGGAATAAAGTGATAACCACTTCCTACCATTTTCCCCTCTGCCAACAAATCGGAACCATAGGAATAAATCTTTATATTGTCCACATACACATCCACTGTGGAAAGGTACACCAAAAGAGAAATAGACAATCGGTTATTGGTTCCCGCCGGAACCGTGTTATGCAAAATAATAGCATCTCCTTCATTCATAATATGAGGAAACTTATACTCACTTAGCACAACATTTTTGGTACTTACACCATCCTGCATAACAGTCCAATTGTAATTGTAATCCCGAACTTCACTTCTGGACTGGTTTGCACTAAAATATACCAATATGGAAATTACCGAAAGAATCACCATTACTTCCACCGATATTCGTATAAAATTTGTTTGTCGAACAGATAATTTCATTTTTAGAATCTCCTGCTTTTCTTTGTGATACGTTTCATCTCGTACATTCGCTCATCCGCAAGTCGAAAAACCTGTTCTGCTTCCGGTTCAAATACTTCACTGCTATATGCAATTCCGTAAGAAGCATCCAAGTCCATTTGAATCTCTTTTGAAACAGCATAAAGATTATTATAGTAAGTTTTCAAAAGTTCTTCCTCACTAGGAAGCTGCTGTCCTTTAATAATAACCAAAAACTCATCTCCACCCATTCGCATACAGCTTCCAATGGCAGAAAAACTCTTTTGTAACACCTGACCAAATCCGGAAATTAAAATATCTCCCTTGGCGTGGCCTTCATCATCATTTAATTCTTTTAATCCGTTCAAATCGAAATCAAGAAAAACATAGTTGGTATTCTCATCCTGATTTAATTCTTCAAACAACTCGTCACTTTTCACACGATTATATAAGCCCGTAAGGGTGTCCTTATAGGCAAGTACCGTAAGCGCTTCTTCCTGTGCCTGGGTCAAAACCATATCGTACAAATGGAAAAGATAACTGATTAGCATTGCCCCTGTAAAAACTAAAACAGCTACAGGGAACGCAACCCCCGCCAAACGTGGATTTCCTTTTACCAAATAATTTCCGTATACATAATCAATAATTCTCCAGAATCCGAAAAGGGCCGCTACTGAAAGGGCATAGTGGAAAATCTGCTCGCTTCTGGACATACTTGATACTGAATGAACTCCGATAAAGAGCATTCCGATACAATCCACTATTGCGATTATGTAAAATACATAAACAAACTGGGAATAATGAATAATATCAAAAAAGTGCAATACACCGGCCACAATGTCATAAACCAACGTTGCGGATAAAAGGATACGAAGGCTTAACTTTTCTTTTTCCGTAAGACCTTCCCGAACCTTGAGATTGTATCCCATAATCGGAAGGAAAATCATTTCCATAAGGTAGTATTCCATGGCTGAATTGGAAGCAATGGACACCCCAAACATCTGCAGAATCTTTTGGGAACACATACACCAAAAACCTGCACTTAGGGCAAAGCTTCCTACCAAAAACAAGCGAAAATAATCGCGGTTTAAATGGGTATATAAAATACTGATAATCGTAAGAACCAAACCAAGAACAAATACAAAGATGCTGCAAAAAATACCAATGGCATTTTGATCCACAAAGTAAGTATATGCAATATTGGATGTGGTAAGCGCAATATCCGGCAATCCGGTAATGGCACCCTTTTCCACTCCTACAATACGAATGGTCAAATCTGTATCATGAACATCACTGGGAATCTGAATGAAATGATAGCCCATGCCCAAAAAGCCATCGGGATTCTTTTCGGCGATTCCGGAATGATACAAAGTCTCCTCTCCCAAATCCACTTCCACAAAGGAAAGTCTGGTGTACACACGAAGTGTTTTTGGCGGAAATCCGGGATGCTCAATATAATGATGCATAATAATTTCATGCACATCCTTCATCTCCTTCGGAAACTGAAATTCAGAAATATCTACATCCTGGAATTTCTCCCCGTCAATGGAAATCTCCCATCCTTTAGACACGTCAAAAACATCCCCTTTTTCTTTCGCATTTAAAAATACATATACGAAAGAAAATAAAAGGGATGCTATTATTAAAATTTCAATTATAGAAATAAGACCTCTTAATACTTTACCCCTCGCTGTCATTGCACTCCTCAAATCCCTCACACAATTAATAGCAATTGATAAAAATATTATATCAGTTTAAATTATAAGGAACAAGTGGACATATCTACCTTCCAAACTTCATGCAGAAATGTTCACATTATCTGTACCGGTATATTCAAAGCTATTTTTATGAAATCGCCTTAAATGCTTCATCCAAATCCTCAATAATGTCATCGATATTTTCTGTACCGATAGAAAGTCGAATGGTATTTGGACGAATTCCCTGTTCCAAAAGTTCCTCTTCATTACACTCAGAATGAGTGGTTGAAGCAGGATGGATGGCAAGGGATTTTACATCAGCCACATTTGCAAGTAATGAGAACAATTCCAGGTTATCAATAAATTCCTGTGCCTTGTCTGCTCCACCTTTGATTTCAAATGTAAAGATAGAACCACCTCCGTTAGGGAAGTACTTTGCATAAAGTTCTTTCTGCTTCGGATCCTCTGTTAAAGAAGGATGGTTTACTTTTTCAACCAATGGCTGTTCGCTTAAGTATTTTGCTACCTTTAATGCATTTTCCACATGACGCTCTACGCGAAGTGACAAAGTCTCCAATCCCTGAAGGAATATAAATGCATGTACAGGAGAAAGGGTTGCACCACAATCACGAAGTAAAATAGCACGAATGTAGGTAACAAATGCTGCAGGAGCGGTATCCTTTGCAAAAGATACTCCATGGTAACTTACGTTTGGCTCAGTCAACCAAGGATATTTGTCAGAAGATGCCCAGTCAAAGTTTCCTGAATCTACGATTACGCCACCGATGGTAGTTCCGTGTCCACCAATGAACTTGGTAGCAGAATGTACCACAATATCTGCACCATACTCAATGGGACGGACCAGATAAGGAGTTGCAAATGTATTATCTACAATCAAAGGAATGCCTGCTTCATGAGCAATCTTTGCAATAGCTTCAATATCTACTACTTCTGAGTTGGGATTTCCCAAAGTCTCGATTTCAATTGCCTTTGTATTGGATTGAATAGCTGCCTTTACTTCTTCCAAGTTGAAGGGATCTACAAATGTAGTTTCAATACCAAACTCAGGTAAAGTATGCTTTAACAGGTTATATGTTCCACCGTAAATATTCTTTGCAGCCACTACGTGATCTCCTGCGTGTGCTGCTGTCTGAATGGCATAAGTCAATGCTGCTGCACCACTACCTAAGGCAATGGCTGCTACACCACCTTCCAAAGCTGCAATTCTTTCTTCGAATACACCCTGTGTAGGGTTTGTCAGTCTTCCGTAAATGTTTCCCGCATCACGAAGGCCAAAACGATCTGCTGCATGCTCTGAATTGTGGAACACATAGGATGAAGTTAAGTAAATCGGTACTGCTCTAGCGTCAGTAACCGGATCGGGATTTTCCTGTCCTACGTGTAACTGCTTTGTTTCAAATTTAAAATTTCTTTCTGCTCTAGTCTTTTTTGCCATAGTTGTCACCTTTTTCTTTCCTTATTTTTCTAATTTTTCCTATGGTTTTAGTAGGATTTCAAGTTAAAGAGAAAGGTGCTTTTCGCACCTACTCTTAAATCACATAAGAATCCGACTGCGCCATATGCCAGTCAACCAAATCCTGAAGTGAGATATTGTCCACCACATCATTGATGGCTTTATCCAGTTTCTCCCATACCATAACCGTAACACAATCACCGGAGCGAACGCATTCTTCAGATTCCACTCCTACGCATGATACAGGAGAAAGACTTCCTTCGGTCAAACGAAGAATATCTCCAACAGTATATTCTTTTGGTTTTCTGCGGAGCACATAACCGCCGCTGGCACCCCGGATGCTGCGCACGAAACCTGCCTTGTTTAATACAGATATTATCTGCTCCAAATATTTCTCTGATATCTCCTGACGCTTTGCGATATCCTTCAGGCTCACCGGATCCCCTGTATCGTAAATCGCCAGGTCCAGCATGAGTCGAAGGGCATATCGACCCTTAGTAGAAATCTTCATATGCTTATCTCCTTTATTTTTTATGAGAATAAGGGTGTAGATAAATATCTGTCTCCTGAATCAGGAAGTAACACCACGATATTCTTTCCTTTATTTTCCGGACGTTTCGCAAGAATAAGTCCTGCCTTCAAAGCTGCTCCGGAAGAAATACCAACCAAAACGCCTTCGCTTCTGGAGAAAGCTCTTCCCTCTTCGAAAGCATCATCGTTTTCAATGGTGATAATCTCATCATAAATCTCTGTATTTAATACAGAAGGTACAAATCCTGCTCCGATTCCCTGAATTTTATGAGGACCGGCGTTTCCTGTGGAAAGTACCGGAGAAGATGCAGGCTCTACAGCCACGATCTTCACGTCAGGATTCTGTTCCTTTAAATATTCGCCAACACCGGTAACGGTTCCACCGGTACCTACACCTGCTACAAAAATATCAACCTTTCCTTCGGTCTGTTCCCAGATTTCAGGACCTGTAGTAGCTTTGTGAGCTGCAGGGTTTGCAGGGTTATCAAACTGTCCCAAAATAATGGAATTGGGTGTTTCCTTTTGAAGTTCCTCAGCCTTTGCAATAGCTCCCTTCATTCCCTTTGCACCATCGGTCAAAACCAGGTTTGCACCGTAGGCTTTTAAGAGATTTCTTCTTTCCACAGACATGGTGTCCGGCAAAGTAAGAATTGCGGTATAGCCCTTTGCAGCTGCTACTGCTGCAAGACCAATTCCGGTATTTCCGGAAGTAGGTTCAATAATGGTTGCTCCCGGTTTTAGCTTTCCACTCTTTTCTGCATCTTCAATCATGGAAAGAGCTACTCGATCCTTTACGCTTCCTGCGGGATTTAAGTATTCCAACTTAGTAAGAAGATTTACTCCTTCCACTCCTGAATTCTTAGCATAGTTTTTTGCATTTAACAAAGGTGTATTTCCAACTAATTCTAAAGTACTATTAATAATTGCCATTTTATTTTCCTCCGTGATGTTTTGTTTTCAATATTTATATCAGTATCTTCGATCTTCTATTTTTTGTATGAAAAGTATTTTAAAAAAGAAGTCTATATTCTTATCATTTTTCTACAGTAATCTCACTGTTTTCAACATCGTGCCATACTGTAAGAAAGCCAGTAATTATCTCGTTTCATTTGACCATCTCCTATTTTCCTACCTGATTACTAGGATTAGTATGAGATGATTATATTTGAGACCATTTCCATTGTCAACCTCTTTTTCAAAAAAAAATGAAAATGGTATAAAACCAGATTCAACGAACGCGTTCTAATTGTCACACATATATTCTACATGATATAATATTGTATACACAAATATTTGCAGATTCTGACAAAACATTCAGTCACATATAGGCATCAATTATCATATAGGCATCAATTATTATGAAGTAAGGAGGTTTTTATGAATTATGTTATAACCAAAGGCAAGCGCTTTTTTGCCCTGCTATTTACTTTATTATTAGCATTTTCCATACTTACAGAAAGCACTCCCCAATTGGTTTACGCTAATAATGATACCATTCGTCGTCAGGCAGACACTTTAACTGGATATGATATTTCTTTTTCAGGTCATACCATAACATATGACGAAACCAATGGTGATGGTGTGATTACCGCCGTACTTGGCACCTACTCCAACGATGCCTTTACGGAATTAACAGAAGATGTTACATATGCATCAGAAAACAGAGAATTAAGTTGGACCGGAGACACTGAAACACCCTATGCTTTAAACATTACCAATCATACCGGCTCTACTATAGGAGTCCGTCTGCCCTCTTCAGGCACTGAAACAACTATCTCTAATAATGAAACTCAATCCATTCTTTTAGATTCTGATAACGGTTCTCACTTTGAATTTTTCATTGTTAACGAACAAGGAAATGGAACCGGTGGCGATCCAGGCGAAGGACCTCCCATGGTTGGAAATCAAACTGCAAATATCCGGTTGTCTGCAGAATTAACCTGGGATACCTCTGAGCGTCAGGACAACGAACTGGATATGTCTGTCCGTATTGCCCACGACGATGGCGATGCAACTGAAGCAAACCAAGTATATTGGAATCGATTCTTTAAAGGAGAAAACTCCGGTGCTATTACTACAATTGATCCTATGACATTTGACAATATTAGCTATAACTACGTAAGCGAGGAAAGCAATGACAAAACAAGATTTTGGTTCGGTTCTTCTCTTTTAACTAAATTTACAGAAATCACGATCACCTCCTATAGTTCCAATGACTATACAGGACTCATTGAAAGCAGCACCATGTATGCCGCTAGTGCAGCTAGCGGTAATGTCCCCATATTTTTTGATTATCGCATCCAGGACGATGTGGTAAATAGTTATTATGATCATTCTATTTGGTTTCCAATTTCTGTAACCCCCGGAGCATCTTATAGCATTGAGGTAAAACTAGCATCTACTACCCCCACGCGAGTAGAAAACTATGAACAACTTAGTTCGGAAGATGCAAGTTCTTCTCTTGCAAACAGTGATGTGCAAGTAGGAAATTTTGGTTGGAAATATCAAAGTGATAACCCCAATGATGATGACTATATCGGTGGCGGACGCATTGAATTCGTCTCATTAAACTATGATGGGGATACCCTGTCCATGGAACAGATGTCCGATGAAAGAGGACGGGGTCTGTCCTGGTCCGAGGATACCACCGGAGGAGAAGCCGTTCTTCCCTGTGGTGCAGAAATAACCGTAAAACTCATTCCGGATGCTGGAAAACAGCTAACCTCTTTTACATTAAATGGCCAGAGTTTTCAAACATCCGACACTGTATCCCAATATACATTCCGCATCTCACAGGGAAATTTCCATTTAGGTGCGCATTTTACAACGGTGGATAATACAGTTTCTTCCCATGCTTCTTCCGTAACGGCAGGAAGTATTGCTTTATCAAACGGCACCATCGATTCCGGTACAGCAAATCTGGATGTTACTACTACAAATGATAATTCTCTTGCCACGGCAGCTGCAAACGAAGGTTATGATATAGATACCACAGTAGATTTGACTCTTAGTCAGCTGGTATATAAAGGTACAAATAATGCCTCTGATGCTTGGAGAAACCAAATCAGTGATTTAAATGGAAACACAGCCACTGTAGCCTTAAAACTAGCTAATGCACCTGCTGGTGATGAAGTAGAAGTATTTCACAATCATAACGGTGTGATATCAAAAGTGGATTCCAGCTATGATGCAGGTACAAACACAGTGCTTTTTACCACTACAGGCTTCTCCAATTATACGATTGCCAGCAAGTCAACGAAAGCAACTGGTATCAAACTAAATAAAACCTCCCTTATATTAGCAAAGGGTAAATCAGCCACTTTGACAGCTACTCTTACGCCCTCATCAGCAAAAGACACAATCACTTGGGAATCAGATGACTCTAAAATTGCCAGTGTAAGTTCCAGCGGGGAAATAACAGCTAAAAAAGGTGGAACCACTACCATTACCGCTACCACAGCCAGTGGGAAAAAAGCAACCTGTAAAGTCACAGTAGCCTCTATCACATTAAACGCATCATCCACAAAACTACAGGTAAAGAAAACCACAAGTTCAGTAAAAATATCTGAAATGACCTATGCAAAAGACAAAATATCTTCTGTAAAATCAAACAATACTTCTGTTTTAAAGGTTTCTTCAGTAAATAAAAGCAAAAATTCCTTTAAACTGACTGCCCAAAACAAAACTGGAAAAGCGACTGTAACCATAAAAATGAAAAGTGGCGCCAGTGCCTCTTGTAGGGTAACGGTACAAAAAGGGGAAGTAACAACAAAAAAACTTACACTGTCAGATTCAAAATTAACCATTCAAACCAAAAAGACTGCTACATTGACTGCAACCAGAAATCCTGTTACAGCGACAGAAAAAATCACCTGGACTTCTTCAGACACAAACGTAGCTACTGTAAATAAAAATGGAAAGATTTCCGCTAAAAGGGCGGGGACTGCAACCATCACTGCTATAACATCCAATGGTAAGAAGGCCAAATGCAAAGTAACCGTTAAAAATCCAAAGGTCACTTTAAAGAAGACATCTGTATCCATTGCAAAAGGGAAAACATATACCATTGGAATTAAATCCTCTTTTCCTTCCAATGACACAGTAAAATCCTATAAATCCAGCAACACAAAAATTGCCTCTGTAAGTTCAGGCGGCGTTGTCAAAGGAAAGAAAAAAGGAACTGCAACCATTACAGTCACCATGAAAAGCAAAGCCACCGCAAAACTAAAGGTAACTGTTAAATAACATAACAAAAAAGGGCTGTCGCACTAAGAAATTAGTGCGACAGCCCCTTTTTTAGGGACGGTTCTTTCGTCTTCATTTTTTTATTGAATCTGGCGTTTTCCGATGCCAACGATTTGAACAATAACCGTACTAAGTACCAGGTTGATTGCCAATTCTACAAAGAAGTTGATTCCAACGATTCCAAAAATAATGTAAGCTGCGCCGTTTTCAAAACCTGCTTCCGTAGCCCAAGTAGAAAGGGTGGGATAAAAGAATAAAAAGCATCCCAAAACAAAGATTCCTGTGTTTACTACCGGAGCTACAACTCCTGCTACCACCGTTGCAAACAAACTACTCTTTCCTTTTAACAAACGATATACCACTCCGGCGCAAAGTCCGGCCAAGGTACCTTTTACAAGTACAGTTGCTATTGTTCCCGGAATGGATATCGCCATAAACGCAGTTGAATCAGTTAATAATACAACCACACTAAAAACAAATCCCAGCCACGCTCCTGCCTTTGATCCATAAAGAGCTGCACCAACAATAATCGGAACTAATACCAATGTAATCGAAAACATTCCAAAACGTATATTTAATGCCAATGCCTGTAAAATAATCACAATCGCAGTAAGAAGTCCCATACCAACAATGGTCTTTGTATTTGATTTCATTTTTTCCTCCTAGTTTCAACCGTTTCCGGATTTTCCTACACCATATTATCATTCTGTAGAAAAATAGCAAGTGGGGAATGGGGGACGGTTCTAGTGTCTTCACATTTTAGATTTGCCGGAGAATACCGGGCGGGCTTAATTATATTAATGGCTTGTAGTTATCATAAGTTTCCTCGGCACCGTTTCCGCTTCACCTCGACTAGTTGAATGTCTGTAAAGTCCTGACTCCTAAAGTCGTCAGGCCAACAGCCATACAACGGATTCTCGGATCCGCTCCACGGATGTCTCTCGGAAACCAATGACAACCACAAGCCAATATACCTTATAACAAAGCCCGCCCGTAATTACAAAATACTACACCTGCCCCACAACAACCAAACTGCAGCATTTTCGTATTCTCCTCACCCCGCGAACATTTTTGGGATTATGGTTTCTTGGTGAGGCGGGCATAGTTTTAGTATTATGCAACGTGAGGATTACTGCTTTCCGACAGACATCCGCGGAGCGAATGTGCAATACACTGCGTACAGCCGTTAAGCTCGCGACTTTAGGAGCGAGCACTACGGATGTTCGCCGGGATGGAACGAGCGAAGTCGGTGCCGAGGAAAGCAGTAATCCTCACGTTGCAAAATTATAAAACTATATAAGCCCGCCCACCCCAGAAACCATAAGACAAAAAATGAAGACGAAAGAACCGTCCCTGTGTTACAATTAGTCACATGAAAAAAGAAGAATTAATTGAAATCATAGAAAAACTTAAAGAGAATAGAGATTTATCAGACGCAGAATTTCTTGCACTGCTCACCACTGACGAAGAAGAAGTGCGTCAGCATTTATTTGAATGTGCAGACAACGTCCGTCGTGAGAATTACGGTACGGATGTTTATGTTCGAGGACTGATTGAATTTTCCAATTATTGTAAGAATAACTGCTATTACTGCGGTATTCGCAAAGGAAATCAAAAGGTGATGCGATATCGTCTAACGGAAGATGAGATTTTAGAATGTTGTAAAGAAGGCTATGCTTTAGGTTTTCGTACCTTTGTGTTGCAATCCGGCGAAGACCCCTATTTTACCGATGAGCGCATGATATCCATTGTTTCAAACATTCGAAGAAACTATCCCGATTGCGCCATCACCTTATCGATTGGCGAAAAGGAACACGATAGCTACCAGGCATTTTTTGATGCAGGTGCCGATCGCTATTTGCTCCGTCACGAAACTGCCACAAAATCACACTACGAAAGCCTTCATCCAGAAGAAATGAGCTTTGAACATCGCTTAAAATGCTTACAGGATTTAAAAGAAATCGGATACCAAGTAGGTGCCGGTTTCATGGTTGGTTCTCCTTATCAAAAAACCAAATATCTAATTAATGACATAAGATTTTTGCAAAAGCTACAGCCGGATATGATTGGCATAGGTCCCTTTTTGACCCATGGGGATACTCCTTTTTCCAATCAGCCCAATGGATCACTGGAGTTCACCTTACGTATGCTTTCTATCTTGCGTCTTTGTTTTCCTTATGTGTTGCTGCCGGCTACTACTGCTCTTGGAACCATTCATCCCTTAGGACGTGAAATGGGTCTGGCCTGCGGTGCCAATGTTGTTATGCCAAATCTTTCCCCCAGACGGGTAAGAAAGCTTTACGAACTTTATGATAATAAAATCTGCACCGGGGAAGAATCCGCTCAGTGCAGAGGATGCTTGGAAAAACGCGTTGCTTCCAAGGGATATCAAATTGTAACTGACCGAGGGGATGTGAAAAAATCATAGTCCCCTACATCTGGTGGCGAACGACTTTGTATTCATCACCGTCCTGGTAGTAGGGGCATTCACGGAAGCCGCCACTGACCAGACGACCATAGTCATCCTCGTCCATATTTACATCACAAACGTATTCTTCATATTCTTCGTCGTATACCAGATTGTTACAGGTATCGCATGTATTTTGGCTTTTCTGTGACATATTTGTTCCTCTCTTATCAGAAGATTCCTTTTTTGCAAATCTACAAATAGGCTTTCAGCTCTGCTACCAAAGCTTCCATCTCTTCTTTCGTTCCAATGGAAATACGAAGATAGTTGTCAATTCTGGGCCTTTTAAAGTAGCGGACATAAATCTTTTTGGATTTTAAGTATTCAAAAATATCTTCTGCTTTTGCAGATTCGTGCTTGGCAAAGATGAAATTTGTCTTGGAATCCGGGAATGAAAAACCTAATTTTTCCAGTTCCTTTTTCGTCCATTCACGGGTTTCCATGACTTCATTTACCTTCGCTCTAAAATAGGCTTCGTCCTCCAAAGAAGCCTTTCCAATCTGAATGGTCAGACTATCCATGGTATAGGAATTGAAGGAGTATTTTACATCCAATAAATAGGAAATCAATTTCTTTGAACCAAAGGCAAATCCAATTCGACTTCCCGCTAAGGAACGAGATTTTGAAAAGGTCATGGTCACCAAAAGATTGTCGTACTTATCCACCAAAGGTAGCATAGACTCTCCATTGAAATCCCCGTATGCCTCATCAATAATTACTACGGAAGACGGATTCTTTGCCACAATCTCTTCCAACTCTGAAACCGGACAAGCCAGTCCTGTAGGCGCATTGGGATTTGGAATCACAATTCCACCGTTTTCACAGAAATAGTCTTCTTTTTTTATTTCAAAATTCTCATTTAAGGCTCTTGTTTCAAAGGGTATCTCGAACTCATTTGCCCATACATCATAGAAGGAATAGGTAATATCCGGAAACAAAATAGGTTTCTTGCCATGGAAAAACGTAAGAAAACTCATGGCCAAAACATCATCAGACCCAACTCCAACAAAAATCTGATCCTTTGGCATGTGATAACGTTGTGCCAAAGCCTCTACCAAATCTGTGGCTTCCGGATCCGGATACTTTCTCAAATTCCCTACTGAAAAATTTCGAATCACCTCATCCACCTTTGGAGAAGGTGGATAGGGATTTTCATTTGTATTTAATTTAATAATGTCTTTTTCTTTTGGTTGCTCACCAGGTACGTAAGGTACCACTTTTAAAACATTTTCTTCCCAAGCAGTCATAGTAATCTTTCCTTATAGTAATCTTTCCTTATAGTAATCTTTCCTTATGCAATCTTTCTTATCGAAAACTCTTATTGCAATCTTTTCCTTTTAATCCTCAGAATCTGATTTATCTGAGGTATCCTTCTTTGAGTCGTCGTCTTTATCCTTGCTTTCCTCTTCCGCTTCCTTGGCAGCCTTTTCTGCTGCAGCTGCAGCTTCATCTGCTTTGATCTGGTTGTAAGAAGCTTCTGCCTGAAGCAATACATCATAGTTGGATACGAAAGGTTTCTGCATTTCGGTTAAGCTATCATACAAAGCACGGGCATTGTTAATCAAATCACCGCTGTTGGTGGTTACGGCACCAATCTGGTTAATGGCATTGATAACATTGGCTGCCGCTGCTTCCTCATATTTGTAGTTTTCTGTTCCCGGCAACTCATAAACCAATACCGGAAAACCTGCAGAAACATAACTAAACATAGTTCCTGCTGCAGAAGATGGCAAGTTTACACAACCGTGGGATCCGGAAGTTTTGTATATCTGACCACCGAAACTACTACGCCAGGTTGCATCATGCAAACCTTCATTTCCATGGAAAGGCATCCAGTAACTTACATGGGATTCATAGTTATCTCCACGCAAAGTAGCGTCCTTTTCACAGTACATAATAAAGTAGGCTCCGGTATGGGTACCATTTCCTTTTCCAATATTACCGGAGACAAAATCCGTTTCCAAAACACAGTTTCCGTCTACGTACAAATATAAATGCTGAGCGGTAAGGTTTACTTCTACATAACTGTTTCCGTAATCGTTGCCATCATGGGAATTTGCTGTGTATTTATAAACAAAATCTCTTGAGACATCTTTGCCTGCCAAAATCTCTTCTTTTAGCTGTGCGATTTCTCCCTCTTCGTCAATCTTCCATCCGTAGGTTCCACCGGGAACAGTTACCTCACTTCCCCAAGTCGTCTTCAATGTCTTTGCTTTTCCAAAGGTATTGTATTTAGAAGCCATGGATGAAACATAGGCGGACATTGCTTCATCATTGAAGGAAACTTCCATATTTTCATCAGCAGATAACCATCCGGCCAATTCGGTTTTAGAGACTTCTTCTGTTTGAGAACCTACTGTATAGCTAATGGAAATCGCCATGCACTCATTTAAAGCATCCACCAATTTTTTCAACTTTTTGGAATCACTTTTTACTGTAGGCTGAACGTAACACTTATCTCCTTCCAGATATACTTCTTCTTCCAGACAGGATACCTTTAAGTCCAACACTTTCATCATGTCATCAATATTGATGTTATTACCGTAAACTTCTTCTTTGATTACAAATTCACTACCGTTAAAACTATAGGTAGCATTCTGAGTTTCCGTTACATTTTTCGCTGTTACAGGAGCCAGTTTTTCCACCTCGGATTTTAATCCGGATTCGTTAAATGTAACCACTTTTTCAGAAACGTAATCCTTTTTGTGGAACAAATAATAAGGCCATGCAAAACCATTTTGTTCTTCCAAAATGGATTCAATTTCATTGTGATCCAAAGATGTTTCCAAATCCAAGGCTTCACCGGGAATGGTATATGACTTGTCATTTGACTCATCTATAATGGTAAGTTCATAATCCTTGGACTTTTTCTCAATCCGTTTCTTTACGGTCTTTGCTGAAGCAAAAGAAGCCTTCACTCCGTTTACACTGCTTCGAATATAAAAGTGATTTTGAAAGAAAACAGAAAGGCATAAATACAGAGCCAACAGCACTACAACGACTGCTCCAATGATAATAAACACTTTCTTTTCTTTCACTTTTTCCATAAAATTACGCATCAGTATTTTCTCCGTTTATATCAATATTTATATCTGCAAACAAAGATTCATCCAATTCGAATTCCTCATCTGAATCCTGTGTTTCCCGTACTACAGTTTCTCTTCGGCTCTTCTTTGCTACATACAATTCTTCGTCTGCCTGTTTCACCATTTGGGAAACTACCACATCGGCAGAACAGGTAAAGACATGACATCCCATGGAAACCCCAAGAAAATAGGGCTTTCCTGAAACTGAATTAAACAACTCTGCAGAAAGTTTCACATCGGCGATTTTCTTTTTGATTACTGCAGCTTCGTCTTCTTCCTCTTCATCCAACAAGAACATTCCCAAGAATTCATCTCCGCCGATTCTTCCCAAAGGTGCTCCTTCCCCAATTCCACGACGCAACAGCTCTGCTGCCGCCTTAATGGCAAAGTCCCCTTCTCCATGGCCAAAGGTATCATTGATTTCTTTCAAATGATCCAAATCTCCAATCATGATACATGCTCTTCTTCCCTCGTTGGCCATTACAAGCTTATCCATTTGCTCCATTACGCCCCGTCGGTTGAGCAATCCCGTTAAGGGATCAGAAGATGCACTGTAGTTTAACTTGGCATTTTGTTCTATCATTTTTTCTCTGTCTTCATGGGACTGTTGCATCAATTCCATGAAGTGAATGGCAGTACCGATTTGAAGAGTGGATAAATAATAGTTCGGTACTTCTTTATAATTAATCTCTGTGGTTAACAAACCATACTGGCGGTTACCATCAAAGATCAAAAAGCTAAAATAAATATGACTCTCATCGTCTGTATCGTGAACCGGGACCAGACCTTGTCCACGTTCCACATAGGGGGATTTTTCCTTTGAATAAACATGGAACTTTTCACCATCTTGTTGGAATACCACACGAAGCTTGTCCGTAAGAATCCAAGGTTTATCCTTTACATTTAACATGGGATTATCAAGCAAATACAAAGTGGAATGCTTCGCCCCCTGTTTAATCATCATCCAGGACATCAGGGTGAAGAAAGTAATTTCATTATCCGCTGCCTGAATCAACTCCCGTAGCATCAAAGGACCACTGATTGCCAAAGACCAGGTCTCTTTCATTTCCTCCAATGCATTTTGAATGTTGTTTTCTTCTTTTGCTGTAGTAGGCTGCACAGATTCTCCCTGACAGCCACAGGAACCTCTCACAATAAATCCTGTAGGAATACGTTCGGACAATACCGGTTTTCCATCCAAGATTTCCAAAGCAAGTTCTGCCGCCCTTTTTCCCATTTCTCCGGATTTTTGTTCCACTGTGGTCAATCCCGGCTCCGCACACCAAGCCCAACGCATGTTGTCAAATCCGGTAACGGCGATATCTTTTCCAACAACCAAACCACGTTCCGCACAAATACGGTAAACGGTGGTGGACATCTCATCATTGGCGCAAACAATGGCATCAATATCCTGATTATTATCCAAAAGGGCGATTACCTTCTCATCTACCCCTTCAGAAAAATCACCATATTCTATCATATTATCATCAACGGGCAAACCGTTTTCGATCATTACATCCAAATATGCCTGCAAACGTTCTGCCGCATCATCATTACCAGTGGGGCCACTGAGATACAAAATATTTTTATATCCGTGTTCATAAATCAAATGCTCCACACACTGCTTCATTCCGGAATAGTTGTCTGCAATCAGATTGATTCCGTTTTTCGGTATGGTATTATCCTCAAGTATAATGCAGGGCAAATGCGAAAACTTATTTAAAAAGGTTTCTTTATCAACTAGTTTTTGAAAGGTATTTAAGGATCCGTATCCGATAATCAATACATCCAGCTCTTCAAAAAAAGAATAATCATACAAGGATAAATACTGATAATCAAAATCCTGCCCATCATTGTTAATCTGGCGATAAAAACTGTTACTTTCTGTTCCCAAAAAGAAATGAACATCTACCTTTTTATCCTGATAATATTTGTAAATTGATTTAATAATCTTTTTTGGATGATCCATATGGCTGTTTGCCACAAAAACACCAATTTTCTTTCTGTCTCCCATAGTTCACTCCCAATACACACCCAGCATTGTATTCTTTTATAAATTATTATTTTAGCACAACGACCTTAGAACTTAAACATCTGTGCAATCCAATGCCTCAATCCATAAACTTACATCCCCATCGGAAGGCATTCGCCAATCTCCTCTGGGCGAAAGGGCCACCGTACCGACTTTTGGGCCATCCGGTAAGCAAGATCGCTTGAACTGCTGTGAAAAGAATCTGCGCAAAAAAGTCTTCAACCACTTTTTAATGGTTTCTCCATCATATTCCCCTTCAAAAGCAATTTGTGCCAAACGATAAATCTTTCTCGGTTCCTGTCCCAAACGAACCAAGTGGTATAAAAAGAAATCATGAAGCTCGTAAGGTCCAACCAACTCCTCAGTTTTTTGTGAAATCACACCATCCTTTGGTGGTAGCAATTCCGGTGAAACCGGTGTATCCAAAACATCATACAACACCTTTTGCAAGGCCTCGCCACAACAAGCATCTGCATAATACTTCACCAAATGGCGCACCAAAGTTTTTGGCACGGAAGTATTTACCCCATACATGGACATATGATCGCCGTTATAAGTCGCCCACCCAAGCGCCAATTCCGACAAATCTCCGGTACCAATTACCATGCCATTTTCCTTGTTTGCAATGTCCATCAAAATCTGAGTCCGTTCTCTGGCCTGAGAATTCTCATAGGTCACGTCATGATTAGACTCGTTTTGACCAATATCTTTAAAATGCTGTAACACTGCAGGACAAATATCTACTTCCTTTAAAGTGGCATGCAATTCACGAATCATGGAAAGTGCATTTTGATAGGTACGATCTGTGGTTCCAAATCCCGGCATGGTTACCGCGATAATTCCTTTGTGATCCAATTCCAATAAATCAAAGGCGCGGGCCGTTACCAAAAGGGCCAACGTGGAATCCAATCCACCGGAAATACCAATCACTGCTGTTTTGCATCCGGTATGAGCCAGTCTCTTTCGTAGTCCATAGGACTGAATATCCAAAATTTCTTCGCAACGCTGACTTTTTTGTTTTTCATCGGAAGGAACAAAAGGCTTGGGATCCACAAATCGTGAAAGTTCCGTCGTCTTTTCCTCCAATTCAAATACAGATTCGTTTACACCAAAGTCCTCTCTTGCCAAAAAGGTATTCATGGTTCGCCTTCGAAAAGCAATGGTGTTTACGTCAATTTCAGAAATCACCATTCCCTCTTCAAAGGGTTCGCTTTCCATTAATGTAACTCCGTTTTCACAAATCAAAGAATGTCCGGAGTACACCACATCTTGAGTGGATTCTCCGATTCCTGCCGAAGCATACACATAGCCACAATAAAGCGAAGCGGACTGATGTTCCACCAAACTTCTACGATATGTCCTTTTGCCCGTAAGCTCATCGGATGCAGAAAGATTTACAATCAACGTAGCTCCGTTTAATGCCATATCCACACTGGGAGGATTGGGTACCCATAAGTCTTCACAAATCTCAGCACCGATGACCAGATTCTCCAACTGCGCACAGCGGAAATACTGCTTGGTTCCAAGAATTACTGTATTTTCCTGTCCCATTCCAAATTCGATATAATCCATATCTTCTTTTCCGGGAGTAAACTGGCGTGCCTCATAAAACTCTCCGTAATTGGGAAGGTTGGTCTTTGGAACCAGTCCCAAAATTTCACCTTTGTTTAAGGCTGCCGCCACGTTGTAAATCTTTCCTTTATGTGAAAAAGGAAGTCCCACAAAAAAGATACCGTTTAAGTTCTTGGTGTACTTTGCCAATTCCAACAAAGCCTCTTTTGCCTGACGTAGTAACAAGTCGGAATAAAACAAATCTCCGCAGGTAAATCCGGTAACGCAAAGTTCCGGGAAGACACAAACGTCCACCTTTTCCTCGTTAGCCAAATCCATCCAGCTTTTGATTTCTTCCGTGTTTTCTTTTATCCCCGCTACCGTAACATGAGGCGTTACCGCAGCTACCGATACAAATCCATCTCTCATTTAGTTTCTCCTTGAGCGAATCTCTTTCAGTTCATCTATGGAAAATTCATATTTATGGTTACAAAACTGGCATTTTACTTCTACCGGCTTATCATCAGAAATGATTTCGTCCAAATCCTCTTTTCCAAGAGCTGCCAAAGAACCTTCTACCCGGTCTCTGGAACAGTCGCAGACAAATCCAACTTCTTTCTTTTCCGTCACATGAAGATCCATGCCTTTTAATACTTCACCAAGCATACCCTCCGGTGTCATGCCCTTTTTCAACATGGTGGTCACCGGCTCTAAGTTCTTGATGTTTTCTTCCAAAATATCAATGGTTTCTTCCTTGGTGTTTGGCATCAGCTGCACAATAAATCCACCGGCTACATCCACTGTATTTTCTTTTGTCATCAAAACTCCCAATCCAACAGATGAAGGCGTCTGTTCGGAAGTTGCAAAGTAATAGGTTAAATCCTCTGCAATTTCTCCTGTCTTTAATTCAACAGTACCCACATAGGGTTCTTTCAATCCCATATCCTTGATCACACGTAAAATACCAACGCCTAAGGAACCTCCTACATCCAGCTTTCCATTTTTGGCGGGTAAATCCACCTGGGGATTGTTTGCAAAGCCCTTTACGTTTCCGCTTTGGTCGGAAGTAGCGGTGATTCCGCCGATCGGACCGCTTCCCATAAACTGCAAGGTCATAACGTCCTTTTCACCCTTTAGCATCACACCCATCATGGATGCAGCTGCCATGGTTCTTCCCAATGCTGCCGTTACAACGGGGCTGGTATTGTGGGCATTTCTTGCATACTCTGTCATTTCTTTACTGGTAATGGCAAATGCTCTTACTTCATCATTTGCCGCTGTAGCTCGTATTAAATAATCACTCATCTTCTGTCTCCTGTTTTTGATTTTCTTTTGCGATAAAATAAACCCGCTCACTATGTTTTGTAGGAGTCTCCAAGGTATCTGCATCAATACATTCTATAAATAAAAGTCCGGCTTTTTTCAAAAGCTCTTCTACTTTTTCCACAGTAAAACAATGCTGTACATGGGTTTCAAAAAACTGTTCGAAATCCTCACAGCCATCCTGATACAACACATCTTTTTGGATGTAAAGGGTCAAATCATAGATATTGTTTTGGGTTTTTGGATCGTACTCATTTTCCCAGATAAAGGAACCTTCTTCTCTGGTCTCCGCAAAGGTGTTGTCCTTTAATAGTTCCTCATACTTGTAAGGGGTATTCATATCAAACAAGAAAATACCGCCTTTTTCCAGATAATGATTCACCCGTTGAAACACTTCCAACAGGTCTTCCTCGGAAGGGATGTAATTTAAAGAGTCACAAAAGCTCACGAAACTTTTCACTGTTCCATGAAGTTCAAACTCTCGCATATCCTGAAGGGTATATAAAATATCTCCGGGCTGACGTTTTTCGTTGGCGATGGTTAACATATCTTCGGATAAATCCATACCAATCATGGTAAAGCCGGCATCTGCCAAACGCTTTGTCATTTGACCGGTACCACAGCCCAAATCCACCACTACTCCGTCTTTTACACCGTAATCATATAGTAAATTCCGGGCATTCTTGGCCCAGGTATCATAGGGCACATTGTCCATAAATAAATCATATACATATGAAAAACTTAAATAAGAATCCATGCTTTTCCTTTCCAACCAATAAAAATCATGGACTTTTTCTCATAAAAAGCCAAATTAAAGTCTATCACATTTTCCCTTTATTTAGAAGTGTCGCCTTGATTATTTCAGGGGAAATCAGTATACTTTTTTATATATTTTTCAAGGAGAGGACTATGGCGGAAAATTTTGAACATTACATTTCCAAAAATATCAAAACCTATTACAGAAAAAGGTTGTTTTCTCCTCTTCTTTATCTGTTGTTGTTACTAATCCTTTCGATTATTTTCCCACTGCCGAATCTTGCGTTTCCCAAGGAAATAAAAGAAGGTACATCCTTGTCCAAGCTTTATGACAAGCGAACGTACTTTGTGGATGTTACCCTTCATGATTTGTACTTTACAGGATATAAAAAAGACTGGCTGGGCATTAATGTCGGTTACTTCTACTACACAATGTACAAAGATGACTGCATCATTGTTTTGTTAAAACCCAACACCTCCCAACAGGGAGCGCCGGAAATTGAAGAGTTGACCATTCGGGCACAGATTCTCCCCAATGCCACATCGGAAAATTTGTTGCTGGAGAATCTGGCGGAGGATTTATCCTGGAGTTCCTCCGGAATCAAAAAAACCGTCTCATCCATTATGCTTTCGGAGCCGGATGGATGCGGTCCCCGAGCAGCCCTGCTACGCTACTTTGTGATTCTATCTATTTTGTACAGTTTATTTACAATGATCACCTATGGGCTTTACATACTTCGACCGGAGTTTTCTCCTCCCATTCGAAAGTTAACTCCATACGGAAAACCCAAACGGATTTTAGTGGAAGCCGAGGAAGAATTGTTAACCTTACCTCAGCTGGCTACCGATGATATGTTTATTACCGAGCACTACTTTATTGAAACCTCCAGCTACGGTGTAGCGGTGGTTCCCATACAGGAAATCATATGGATTTACAAATACTCCACCTTGCATAAATTACTGTGGCATCATTTTTCCATATCCTATACCCTGTATATCACCGCAGGAAAGCGACAGTACATCAAATGTCCAAAGAACACCAAGACGGATATTGACGGTATTATGGATTACCTTGCAGAAGCAAATCACAATATACTGGTGGGCTTCTCCGAAGAAAACCGAAAGACAGTGGAAGAAATCCAAGGCGATTTCATTCCCCTTAGGAAATTACTTGATTTCTTAAGTCAGCGCATATAAAAAAGGATATTCCAAATATATATTTGGAATATCCTTTTCTTTTACTTTATTCACTATCTGATGAAGAATCAGAACTAGACTCTGAACTTTCAGAACTCTCACTGGATTTTTTGGAATCAGAATCACTGTCTTCCTTTTCGGACTCTTCTTCCGCTTTCTTCGCCTGTTCTGCCGCTTGTGCCTGGGCCTGAGCTTCTGCTGCCGCTTGCGCCTGAGCCGCATCATTCCACTGAGCGATTGCGGACTGAATGGTGGCCAAATCCTGAGATGCCACTGCGGAGTTTACTGCACCGCTAGCCTCTGCATTTGCGGAAGCAATTCCTACAGAATAAACCGCATCCACCTTTTTATAGGTACTGTGGTTAAACTCTTCTCTGCTTTGTTCCACTCCGTTCATATAAACGATCTTAATCAACTTGGCAACATAACCGGTATAAGCACTGGTGGTCTTCGCCATGTATCCAATGGGCTGAGTGGAATCTGCAGTATAAACAGTAAGGGGATCGGTCTGTTCTACGATTTCGCTAACAAAATCAACGGTACGTCCCGCTTCTCTTGTATCTTTTCCGTAAACATTACAGGTAATGGTGGAACCGTTTGTAATGAGTTCCAAATAAATGGGATACTCTGTATTGTTTGTAAATTTCAAGTCCTTGTAGTCTCCGGCGATGGCTGCATCAGCAGAAGGATCTACGTAATGTACCGTCATGGAGTGAGGATAACGTTCATCAATTTGTAACTCTGCTCGAATTACCGCATTGTAAATGGTGGAAGAAATCTGACACACACCACCACCAACGGCTTCTACTGTCTGGCCATTTTCATAGGCACCTGCCATAGCGTATCCGTTTGCTTCTGTAATGGGATTTAATTTTTCCGCAATGGAAATCTGCTCTCCCGGATACAATACAGTACCGTTAATTTTAGAAGCACCGTTTGCTACGTTGGTTTTTCTTCCAGAAGCCGATGTAGAATAATCTGTGGAGTAGGTTCCCATCTTATCCGTCACGGCCTGCAATTCCTCTGCAGAACCTTCCGGTTCCACAACTGTAGTGGTAAGCGCAATCTTGCAATCACTTCCATCCCAGTTTTTGCTAACATAGTTCACAATCTCATCTGCAGCATCGTCCACATTGATGGTATAACCGCTTTCACCTTCGATTAACTGGAACTCTCCGTCCACTCTGGTAAGGCCATAGTTTACCGGTTCCTTTTCCAATTCAGACATGTGATCCTGCAAATAAGTGGAAATCACTGCATTACTTACGGAAGGAGTAATGGTAAAATCCTTGGTTCCTCCGTTTTTCAGGTTTTGATTTGCTTCAAAACGTTCAATGATATTTCCTGTTTCACCGTAGTAGAATGCTTTTTCTACCACTGCTTCACTTTCAATATCTACCTGTAAATCCGATCCTTTACAGACCAATGTATTGTCATCTGCTTTTAAGGTAATCTCAGCATCGCTATACTTTTCCACTTCCGAAGAAATTGCTGAAATTGCCTCTTCCTTTGTCATTCCGGAAACATCAATTCCGTTGATTGAAATTCCATCCAAAATCACAGTACGTTCGGTTTCTTCTCCATGACTGTAAATTACGCCAAAGGAGCAAAGCAAAATTGCTATTATTCCAATGATAAATACTCTTGATAAAACATGAAATCTAGTCCTACTCATTTCATTCCCTCTCATCTAAACACTAAACCTAAGGAATTATAGCACTAACCATTGGAAAAAACAATTTAACTTTTAAAAGAGAATACCGTCCTTTTTGTTCAAAATTTCCATAATTGTAGAAAACAATTTTTCCCGATTTACCGGTTTTAAAAGATACCCATCGGGACGAAGGGCCAATGCCGCAGTAATCTGCGCCCGGTCATTTACTCCCGTAAGAAAAATAATGGGAATATCCTTGTATGTGGGGTGTTGCCGTATGGCCATCATAGTTTCCGGTCCGTTCATCAAAGGCATCTCATAATCCAGCAAAATCACATCCGGCGTTTCCATGGAAATAGTATTCAAAGCCTTCTTTCCAGAATTGGCAATGGATACATCATACATTTCATCCAACATGCTTTTTATGTTTCGGAGTGTACCGG
The DNA here is from genome assembly GCA_024694625.1 of Lachnospiraceae bacterium. Classification (GTDB taxonomy): domain Bacteria; phylum Bacillota; class Clostridia; order Lachnospirales; family Lachnospiraceae; genus JAILEN01. The sequence continues at coordinate 28,807 of JAILJP010000108.1, forward strand.
CGTCATCGTCCACCACCATTACCTTTTGCTTTTGATTCAGGCGCTTGTCCAAATCCAGTCCTTCTTCTCCTAAATCCAAATCTTCCAGTTTAATATCCTCGATGTTTAACTCTTTCAGCTGGCTATCCAAAAAATCCATATCCAACTCCATGTCATCCATGTCAAAATTCAAGTTATCAAGATTAAAATCATCTTTCATAGTCTCACCTTACTTTCTCTTTAGAATATCCAGCATTTTTTGCAATTCTTCTTTTGCCATATCTTCATCCAGATTTACCACCGCAGCCTCAACATTGGGGATAAACCTGTCTGCATCCTCGCTAAAGGTATATTGCTTAAACCTCTTCACAGCCATGTCCGCAGTATCCACATTCATTTCGTGGAGGGATTTTAATATAATCTGAGCGAATTTAAAGCAGGTTTCTACATCAGCCTGTTCTTTTTCCACTTCTTCCTCTTCTCCGATACCAAAGGCGCCTTTGATCTTGTCCCGGTAGGAATCCCATTCGTACATAAAAACAGGATGAAGAGCAAAAACCACATCTATCTTATGATCTCTAGCTGCAAATTCCAAAAGTTTTGCAGGTCCGGCCAAAGGAATCAATCCCACGGTGGCTGCCAATCCCTTCATAGCATGTACCAAAATGCGATACTGGGCATAGTTGGAATCACTCTGGTCTAAGCATAGACGATCATAATAATCGTTTAACTTTTTACTTTGTACCGGAATCAATGTGTAAAATTCACTTAAAGATTCCTTTAGAAGTTCCCGACTGGGCAAATGTAACCAGGCATAGTTCCAATCCAATCCATCGATACCCGGCATATCCGCCGGCGCCGTTCCTCCCTGTTCCAACATCTGCTCTGAAACTTCCTCCGTCACAGGAGACATCATTTCTTCCGGAAGATTTTCTTTAATGGCTTCTTCTAACTGACCATAGACAATGGGCTTTGCAATAAATCCATCAAATCCTGCGTCAATATAACGCTCCTTTGAACCCGCAATGGCATTGGCTGTCAGTGCATAAATGGGGGTATGTTGATTCGGTCCCCCTTCCATTTGACGAATGCGCTTCATGGCCTCCAAGCCATCCACGCCCGGCATCATATGATCCATAAGAATCATGTTAAAGCATTGTTTTGAAGCAATCTCCACTGCTTCTTCTCCGCCGGTAGCCTCCACGATTTGCATCTTTGTAACTTTTAACAGACTGCTTACCACCTGACGGTTCATCTTGTTGTCATCCACCACCAGTATCTTTGCTTCCGGAGCCACAAAACTTCCTCCGGAATGATGTTCCTCAAACACTTGAGTATAAGTAGGATCATAGGTTTCACCCAAAATGCTGTCATCTGCAATCTCCTGATCCAAAACAAAGTAAAACTTGGAACCTTTTCCATAGGAGGATTCCACTTTTAATTCTGAGCCCATTAACTGTAGGAATTCATAACTGATGTTCAGTCCCAATCCAGAACCTTCCACATGGTAGTTTTCCTTTAATTCCAAGCGTTTGTAAACATCAAATAAAGCAGGTAAATCCTCTTCTTTGATACCAATACCCGTATCCTGAACTTCCACATAAAGATGTAGAATGTTTTCTTCTCTTTGGCCTCTGATTCGAAGCCAGATACCTCCTTCTCTGGTATACTTCACCGCATTGGTTAAAAGATTGATCATAACCTGTTTGATACGCATCTCGTCACCAATCAGTTTTCGAGGTAGCGTTTTATCCACTTCCACCGTCAATCCCAAATCCGTATCGGTAGTACGTTGCACCACAATATTAAACAGCGTATGAATCATATCCCCCAAATCATATTCCACCGGGGTAATCTCCATTTTTCCAGATTCAATTTTTGAACTGTCCAAAATCTGATTTACCAAAGAAAGCAAATGTTGGCCTGCTCCGTAGATATCATTGGCATATTCCAAAATCTTTGTGTCATTTGACTCCCGAAGAATCATTTCATCCATACCTAAAACCGCATTGATGGGGGTACGGATTTCATGAGACATACCTGCCAAAAACTTCGTCTTTGCATTGTTTGCCCGCTCGGTTTCTTCCTTGGCTTCTTTAATTTCCACATACTGTCGTTCAATGGTGGAAAGATTTCTGAAGTTGGTAAAGGTCCAAACCAAGAAGAACAAAAACATGAATGCCACCGTCATGGTATAAATACGAAAATAAGTCTTTTCATACATCTTTGCTTCTTTGTGAATTTTAAATACCTGACTGGAAACCACCTTTTGGGTATGCTCATCTAAAATTTCCATGCAAAAATCATAATCCCCGTATTTCAAATTGGAAATCACCAAAGGTTCCACTCCACTTTGTCGTGTCATTACCCTGGTGGAATCCTCCAATCCTTTGATGTAATACACTACAATTGGATTTTTATTGTCAAAGTTCAAAACACCGGGGCTGATTTCAACCTTTCCGATACCTGCCGGGACCTGATAAACTCCCCTTTCCTTTTCCACATTCTGATCTTCAAAGTTCATATAATCCACAGAGAGAATGTATTCTTTCGTTTCCTGCATATAATCCTTGGCACGAATGCTTCGCACTCCATCACCGCAGCAGAAATATAAAGTCTGATTCTCTTCATCTACCACATTGTAACCATCAGAATACAGTTCCGTGTCCAAACCTCTCATTTGATCGTATAAGGTATAAGAATAGAGTTCCGGATTTTCCAACACATCCTCTACATCTGCAATATAAACGCCGGCACTGGAGGTCACCCACAGTTCACCGTCTTCCATCAAATATGCATTGTAATTGTTCATATAAGGGAAGTTGGAAAGCTTTTGCACCTTTTCTCTGTCATCATAGTAGATGGCATTGGATGTAATATATAAATACCCCTCACCGCAGGTAGCAGCTCTTTCTACCACCAATGAGGAAAGGCCTTCTCTCTTATCGATATGTTCAATCAGTTTGTCATCCTGAAATACATACACACCGTCACCATCGGAACAACATAAAAGCTTATGGTCCTTGGTTTCTAACAAATCCAATATCCGAGGCACTTCCATCCCTTGGTCTTTATTGTACTGTTTTACTACTTGCTCATTTTGAAAGAAATACACTCCGTTCATGGAGGCTGCCGCCATGATACCGTCAGACAGTTCCAAGGTCATATAGAAGCTTTCGCCACCCACTTCTTTTTCTTCAACGGCTTCTACGGATTCCACAATTCGATTATAGGAAACAGTTCTTCCATCCTTTGTCACTTCAATCAAGCCACCGGAACCGTTTAAGCACACCCAAAGATTTCCCGCACTGTCCTTGTTGATATGACGGACGTTTTCCCCTTTGAAATAGTCTAAAAAGTCATAGAAAACTTCGGTCCCGTATTGACTTCCTACGTTTTCGATGCGAAGGCCGTTTTCCGTACCGATATATAATTCCTCATTTTCCAAATACAGACAGTTCACCTGCCCCACACCACCTGGCAAGTAAGCGGTGGGATTTTGAAAATCATTTTTGGAAATTTTGATAACTCCCTGTTTTCTGGAAGTCCCCCAAATGTTGTTCTGGGCATCCACAAAAGCGGTAGTAATGTCGGAATAATAGTTTTCTTGGGTAAAATCTGTAAATACACCATTTGCATCTACAAATCCCATTCCAAAGTTAGCTCCCACCAAAAGGATGTTCAAATCCTCCATATAGGTTAGGCAGTTGATATCGGTTACCTCTCCGGTATCGATGCGCTCCATCAATTCCAAAGCACCGCCATGAATACGATAATGCTCCACAATATTAGAGGAAGTTCCTAAATAGAATTCACTGTCTCCTGCCCAGGATATACTGGTATAGTGGGTATCTTCCAACTCGCAATACAATCGATAGGTCAAAACCTCATTTCGAAGGATTGCTAAGCTTCCATTTTGCATAACACAGGAAAGCAAATCAGAGTCATTGGTATCCAAGGCAACGATATTTGATAACACTTCATAGGATTCAAAAAACCCCACCACGCCGGAGGCACGAATCACTGTAAGATAGGAAGATGTACCCACATAGATATTGTGGTCTTTTCCCTCACGAATGGATTTGATGGTTTCGGAAGGCATGCCTCGGGCTGAATTATACAAAATTGTTTCTTCCGTATTCGGGTTGTAACGAATCACACCGATATCACCGGTTCCAATCCACAAATATCCCCTACTATCACAAAGCAGACAGGTTACATTGGTAATATTCCTGTCGGTTTTTATCTTTTCATATTTAATACCATTATCCCGATAAAGGCCGGAATATCCACCAACCCATATATAACCGTCCTTGGTTTGTGCCATGGCATTGGCCTCAGGAGAGGCTAGGCCCTCCGAAGTACCATAAACGGCGCAGACATAATCACGAATAGTGATTTCATTTGCTGCCTCTACCTCCAGTTTGGTACCCGCACCTGCAAAAAGAAGGCAAACCAGTGCAACAGTCCCCAAAGATACGATCTCCCGGAAATCCCGTTTGGATATTTTTTGATAGATTCCAATCAAAGACATGACAATCAATACGTCCAAAATCTTATCTGGAAAATCCACCAATCCCTCTCCCAACAACGCCGGTAAAATAGGAATGCCCATACGATCTTCTATCATTTCTGCCAAGGCATCTCCCCAAACATTTCCGGTATAGCCGCCGTAAAAGAAAATATTTAAAGGGAAGGAGCAAAGAATAGCCACTACAGATGCACTTACACTGCAGGAAAAAACGCGAAATGAACTAAGGGTCTTATCCCTTGGGAATACGACCCCTACAATTATGCCAACCATCCCCGCTACACCACTGTAAACCAAAGCGGAATGATCGTAGAAGGAAAACAATACAGAAAAGACAACCCCTGTAATACAACCTGCATACGGTCCTAAAACAGCAGCCGTCAAAAAGGTCCCCACACTGTCAAACCAAATGGGAAGCTGTAAATAAGACGCCAAAAACCTTCCGCCGATATTTAGGGCAATTCCAACTGCAATCAACAAGAAACTTGAAATGCGAATGGGAAACATCCATTTTTTTAAGTTTAGTTTTTTCTTCTTTTTCATACGCACTGCTCCAACCGTTACAAAAAAAGGATTATTCTCCTAATAATTTTTCCAGTTTATTCTGAGCTTCCCTCGCACACTCTCCCACGCTAAGCTCTCCATCAATCACTAGCTGTATCTCCTCTCCCAAAATCTCGCAGAACTGACTCCACTCCGGAATCAGAGGACGATACTTTCCATTTTCCAAAGCATCACAAATCGCTTGATAATGAGGGTATTTTTCCAATACTTCCTGATTGTTCAGTGAAGAATATCTACAAGGAATTCCGCCATAGTCCACACTCTTTCTCTGCACTTTAGGGTCCATTAAATACTGCAGCAATTCCATTGTTTCCGTGGGGTGCTTGCTTTCAGAGGAAATCCCCAGTGTCCATACCCCGTAAACATTGGCGTTGTATCTGGCAGAATCTACTGTTGCCGCCCCATTCAAAGAGCAATAATAAGCATTTGAGGTAGCAGAAGGCTGATACCATCCCGGCCAGCCAATGGCCATAGTTGCTTCTCCGGAATCAATCTTTGAAATCAATTCTTCTTTTTCACAGGCCTCTCCCGTTTTGATTAACTGCAAATAATAATACAATGCTTCTTTAAATTCTGAGGAATCAATAATGGGATGGTTTTCTTCATCTACAACCCATCCACCATAGGACAATAGAATCGGCAGGAAATCCACAACCAGATTGTTGTTGGTATCTCCCCGATAGAGAAATCCCTTTCTTCCCTTTTCATTGGCAATTTCACAGATTCGAATTAACTTTGCAACGGAATCTAAATCATCTTCCTCACAGCCAACGTCTTCCATTGCTGCTTTGTTGTACAGCAAAACCGTAACATTTCCAAAATAGGGAACTGCATAGAGATTATTTTCATAATAAGAAATGGTAGTGGTCGCAGGTATAATGTCCTCGTCCAAAGAATAACCGTTTTCCGTTAAATTCATTAAACGATTATTCTCTCCAAACTCCGTAACCCACGAACCGTCTACCATGCAAAGATCAATATCATGCTTTTTATCCCCTTCAGCCAAGGCCCTGTAAAGATCCTCTTCCGAGTATTCTAGGATTTGGAAAGAAACTTTATGTTCACTTTCATAGTACTTTAGGCACTCTTTTACCACCTCTGCATAAGTGCCTTCACGCAGAGCCAAGGTAAGTTCTACTTTGCCCTCCAATGATCTGTCACAGCCGCCAAAAACTGTACCACAGGAAAAAAGCAATCCAATTATAAGCAATACAGACAAGATTCGCTTCATAAACTACTCTCCCCATTTATGTCAAAATCCTTGATATCCTTTTATATCGAATATTTTATTCTTTTTCTATTATCTCAAATTTTTGCAGGTTTTTGTAGATAGAATTTGCAGGAATTACTCCACGTACCATGGATAAAGGATAGACATTTGTGTGACTTCCGATTACTGTACCCGGATTTAATACACTGTTGCATCCCACTTCTACAAAATCCCCTAACATTGCTCCAAACTTCTTCAATCCTGTTTCGATTTTTTCGTCGGACTGGGTATCCTTTACCACTACCAATGTCTTATCACTTTTTACGTTGGAAGTAATGGAGCCGGCGCCCATATGGGAACGATAGCCCAAAACGGAATCTCCCACATAGTTGTAATGAGGCACCTGAACATTGTTGAAAATAACGTCGTTTTTAATCTCAGTGGAATTTCCTACCACGCAGTTTTTTCCGATAATGGCCTTTCCACGGATAAAGGCTCCGGGACGAACTTCCGTACCTTCATCAATAATCAAAGGTCCATTCAAAGTAGCGGTAGGTGCGATGGTAACATCCTTTGCCACCCAGATGTCTTTTTCTCTTTGCTCAAATACATTTGGATCCAAGGTGGGACCCAGTTTTAAAATAAAGTTACCGATTTCAGAAAGGACCTCCCAGGGATAGGTCTTTCCTTCAAAAAGGTCCTTTGCTATGGTTTCGTTTAAGTCGTACATATTTGAAATTTTTGCTGTTTCCATTTTTTATTCCTTCTTACTTATTATTCCACAATGGTTTACTTTTCTTTTTTTGATGATTTGGTCGCCTTTGGTACCGGCGCCTTTCCCTTGGATGCATCCGTCTTATAATACTGAGCCGCATGGTGGAAGTACTGATTCAGCTGATTTTGGTTGTAAAGATTCTTTACACCGTTGGTTTGCTCTGTCACATAGGCTTCCAGTTTTTCCATGTATTCATCGGATGTAACGCTTCCCTGGGTCACATAATCCAGACCCTTTTCCCAACTGGCCGTCAACTTTGGTGACAGCAGATTTCGAATGGAAAAAAATACCACATCATAAATCATTTCTCCCAAAAGTGTGGGGGTAATCACCTGGGTCTTTTTATTTAGCTGGATATAGCGATCCCGCTCCAACTTGGAGATAATCTCCGCTCTGGTAGCGGATGTTCCGATTCCGTTTCCTTTAATCTGCTCACGAAGTTCTTCGTCTTCAATGAGATTACCTGCATTTTCCATCGCCAAAATAATGGAACCGGAGGTATAACGCTTAGGAGGCGAGGTCTCACCTTCTTTGATTCCAAGGGTGGCAAAGGATACTTCCACTCCCTTTTTCACGGAATCAATCACTTCCCGAAGGTTTTGGTTTTCTTCCTCTTCTTCGTTTGTACTTTCTTCTCCCTCAGCCTCGGCACCAGCAAAAGCCTTTTCTCCGTCTTTGTCCTTTTTCTTTGAGAAGGTGTACTGCATCAGTGCCAAATATCCTTCATTCTTCAAATATTTCTCTGAAGCAAAGAACTTTTCGCCGCTTGTGTCCACCGTAAGGCTTACCTTTTCATACTCTGCGGGAGGATAAAAAATCGCAAGGAAACGACGAACAATAATCTCATATACGGACAACTCTGTCATACTCAGGCTCTTTAAGGCACCAAAGCCCTGTCCTGTAGGAATAATGGCGTAGTGGTCTGTGATTTGCTTGTCGTTTACGTACTTTGTCTTTTCCAAACCTTTGTAGCTTTCTTTGGAAAGAATCTCATCCACAAAGGGCTTCATCATATTTAAATTTCCAAGACCACGGATATTTTTATCAATCTCCTTGGCAATAGCAGAGGAAAGCACTCTGGCATCGGTTCGCGGATAGGTCACCAGTTTCTTCTCGTACAGTGACTGAATATGTTCCAAAGTCTGTTCCGGAGAAATCTTAAACAACTTAGAACAGTCATTTTGGATTTCCGCAAGGTTGTAAAGAAGGGGCGGATTTTTCTTTTCCTTTTTCTTTTCTACCTTTTCTACGATTCCCACATTGGAAACCGGTGCAATATCCTCTTCATTAAAGTGTAATTCCTCCACAGGAAGCTCGGACACTTCGGAAATAAGATTTAGGGCAGAAGACTTTTGGTTAAAGCCGTTTTCTTTGTAAAGCAGCGGGCTGTTGTAATACTTGGTTCCCTCTACTGCCTTCCACTCCAGATGGATGGAGGCTCCGGCCAAATCTGCCGTTCCCAAAACTCTGTAAAAAGGAGTCTTTTGAAAATCACGAATCTCCCGCTCTCTTTTTACCACCATTCCCTGAACACAGGTCATAACACGTCCCACCGCAATGGAACAGTACTTTTCATTTAAAAAAGCTGCCATGGTTCTTCCGTATTTCAAACTAAGCACTCTGGAAAAATTGATTCCCATGGAATAGTCGATTTTCGCACGAATATAGGCGGCGTCAGAAAGATTATTGTATTCACTTAAGGGCTTCGCCTCTTTGATTCCCCGTCGCATCTCTTCTTCGGTCTGGGAATCAATCCATACACGTCGCTCGTCTTTGTCATGTACTTGGGCCTCCTGGCGAACCAGACGGTAAATATACTCTCCTTCCCGTCCAGCATCGGTGCAGACATAAATCGTTTCTACATCTTCACGATTCAAAAGGCCGCTGACAATACCAAACTGCTTCTTAGTGTTTGGCATGACTTCGTAGAGATATTCCTTTGGCAAAAAAGGAATCGTATCCATAGACCAACGTTTTAATTTTTCATCATATACTTCCGGATAACTCATCCCCACCAGGTGTCCAACGCACCAGGTAACGATTACATTGTCCCCCTCCTGATATCCGTCGTGACGGGTCAGTCGTTCTCCCATTACCTCGGCAAAGGACTGTGCAACCGATGGTTTCTCCGCTATAAACAAGGATTTTCCCATATTAAAGTTCCTTCATATCTACAAGAACCACAGTAGGTTCTTCTTTTTCCAATTCCTGTAAACGATGATCAAAGGCTGTAGCCGAAAAGAGATAGGTCACCCTTGCATGAACTCTGGCCTGTTTCATGTTGTACAAAAGATTTTGATAATCGTCAAAATCCAGGCTCTCCTTTGTCCAGTTGCAAATACCAACTACGCTTTCCCGCTCATCATCCTGGCCGATGATATCAATGGTACCCTCTTTTCCAATCCAAGTACCGGTCTGGGCAATACGAATAGGGGTCTTTCCAACCATATTTAAAAGACCTAAATATTCTCCACAAACCTTTACAAAGTAAGGAGTTAAATATGAATTTAATTCCTTTTCGATATAGGCATCATAAAACTCCTCTGTGGACATAATCCAAAGGTCGGACTGATTGGGATATACAAACTTAAACCAAAAATGAAGAAATGGATTTTTGATTCGATAAATTCCTTTTTGGGTATTGTTCCATCCTCCGGTTTCAAAAGAAACCACCTTCTCGATCACATCAAAGGCTGCCAGGTTTTTCAGATAGACAGAAATCTTGGCTCTAGAATAACCGGTAAACTGATAAAGATCATTTAACTTTTCGTTTCCAATGGCCATTGCATACAAAATGGTATCGTAAACAGAAAGTTCTCGAAGTTCCTTGGCAATAAAGTCCTCTGCTTCGTTGTGCAAACTTCCATAGGGATGCAAAATAAGATTGCAGATATTTTCCCGAACACTCTTTTGGGAACTCCAACGGTTGAGATAGGTGGGACAGCCTCCCAAAACACCGTATACCGCTACTGCATCTGCCACGGAATACTCCGGAAAGGCACGAACGATATCCAAAAAGCGGAACTCCTGAAGCTCCATCATTTGATCGATTGCCCCTACGTCTGTTCCCAAAACATCATCCATGTTTTGTCTGGTCCAAGCCAGAGAAGACGTCATCAAAACAATCATCACCGGTCCCGGATAGAGACGCTTATTTTTAAGATTTAAGATACTTTGATAAAAAGAGGCATCCTTTTTCGCTATGGTTTGAAATTCATCAATTACCACAACAAGCTTGGAGGCATCACCACTTTTGATCCTGGTAAAGCATTCGTCATAGCTGTTTTTCAAAAGCTTTACATCAAAGGTTTTTTCCACTTCTTTTTTAAGCTGAGCCAACTGCTCTTCTGCAGAAGCGTTTCGACCTCTGTAATAGAAATGCTTTTTGTCCCGACAAAAGTTTAAAACCAATCGTTCTTTCTCGCTTCGGGTATTTCCGCTGATTAAAACGATTTGATTCCCGGTGCTTTCATATATCGTTTGTAATGTTTTTAACTCACTTGTTCTGGAAACCATAGTTCATCCTCTTTCCTTCCTTCATTTCTATTTATTATACTAAAACCAACCGCAAAATAAAATATAAATTTAATAAAACTGCTCATAAAAAAAGAGCGCCGAAGCGCTCCTTTTCATAATCAAAATCTTCGTTTACATTGCATGACTCATAATATAGGTAATAATCTTTACCATTGTCTCCATACCTTCTACGGTGCAGTGTTCAAAAGGACCGTGGAATCCGTATCCGCCGGTTCCAAGGTTTGGACAGGGAAGTCCCTTAAAGGAAAGGTTCGCTCCGTCTGTACCGCCACGAATCGCTTCAGAAATAGGAGTTAAGCCCTGAGCTGAAATTGCTTCTTTTGCCAAATCCACGATTTCCATATGATCTTTAATGACAGAAATCATATTGTCATAGGTATGGGTGATGGTAAGCTGAACAGTTCCTTCCCCATAGATTTGATTGAACTCTTTTTCCAAACCACGGAGAGTCTCAAATCTACCTTCCAAAATCTTTTTGTCATGATCTCTCAAAATATAAGAAAGGGTAGCCTTTTCTACATTTCCTTCCATATCAGTCAAATGATAGAATCCCTCTCTGCCTTCTGTGGTAGCAGGAGTCTCAGTTAAAAGAGGTAAACGCATAGCGATTTCACAACCAATACGGGAGGCATTCACCATAATATCCTTTGCCTCACCGGGGTGAACGTTTTTACCATGGATTTCAAATTCTGCAGATGCAGCATTGAAGTTTTCATATGCCACTTCGTTTTCGCAGCTTCCGTCTACGGTATAAGCAAAATCTGCCTTACAAATATCCATATCAAAGTTCAAAGAACCCTCTCCGATTTCTTCATCGGGAGTGAAACAAATCCACAAAGGTCCGTGGGGAATGTTTTCCTGAATCAAAGTCTCTATAGCAGTAACGATTTCCGCAACGCCAGCCTTGTCGTCACAACCCAAAAGAGAGGTTCCGTCTGTAGTAATCAATGTACGGCCTTTTAAAGAAGGCAAATGGGGAAAATCCTTTACAGAAAGAACTGCGCCGGTTCCCTGAAGCACTACATCCTTACCGTCATAGTTTTCGATGGTCTGAGGATGCACATCCTTTCCGTTATAATCCGGAGCGGTGTCCATGTGGGAAACAAAGGCGATGGTCTTTTTGTCTTCCATTCCTTTTGTTGCAGGCAAAAATCCATATACATAACAAGTATCGGAAAGGGTTACCTGCTCCAATCCTAAATCCTTTAATTCTTTTTCCAACATACGTGCCAAATCAAATTCTCTTTCGGCAGAAGGATGTAATCCACTGTCCTCATCTGATGTGGTATGTACACTGATGTAATTGAAAAATCTGTCTTTTACGTTCATGTCTTCTTCTGCAAATCCCAATGGATTTGCTTTTCCTTTTCTCATAGTAAAAGTCCCGGTTTTCACCGAGACTCCCCTAATATTCTATTTACATTTTTTCTAAAAGCCATGCGTAGATGTAATCGTAAACGCTTTGTCTTTCAACTTCGTTTAAAATTTCATGACGCATTCCGTCGAATAAATGAAGTGTAACATCCTTCACGCCGGCCTGTTTGTAGGTATCGTAAGCAGTTTGTACACCTACGGATAAATCACCTACAGGATCATCAGCACCGGATACGAATAACAAAGGAATATCCTTTGACATCTTTTCAACGTTTTCAAGCTTGCTAACAAAACCGGAAGAATTTACCAACAAACGATATCCGTTTAAAGAGAAGGTAAAGGTATCTTTTGGATCTGAATAGTATTTCTTTACGCTTTCTACATTGGTAGATAACCAGCTCTTTTCCGGAACAGAACCGTCTGTAGAAAATCCCTTGTAAGAATCTCCATACATCATATTTACAACCATCTTGGATGTACCATTCCATCCCTTGAAGGTTTTCAAAATATTTAATACGGTCATTCCCATTTTGGCTAGGCTTTCGGGAGTAGTACCGGTACCCATAATAACGGCTCCGTTTACACCCTTAAACTCATTGGCTTTTAAAATCAACATATGGCGAAGCAAATAAGAGCCCATGGAATGTCCTAAAATAAAGTAGGGCAAATTGGGATACTGCTCTTTAATGATTTTGTAGTTGGAAAACATATCTTCCACCATAGTCTCACTAGGTGTATCTGTATGCATGATTCCCCAGTCATCATGACTCTTTACGGATTCACCATGAGCGATATGATCATGTCCCATAACCACAAATCCCTTACTGTTTAAAAACTGGGCAAATTCATCATATCTTTCAATATATTCAATCATACCGTGAACCAATTGGATTACTGCTACCGGCTCTGTATCCGGTGTCCACTTCACGCCATGAATCTTTGTTTGTTCCTTGTCAGACGAATTAAAATTATAGTACTCTTTCACTTGCCTTTTCCTCCCTCTTGGGCAATTTTCTATACCCCATACTCTATCATTTTAAAGGTTTTATATTGAAATTACAACAAATAATCCTCGATGATAATCTGTACAGAACGCTTTCCACGGAACTCATTTATCTGTGGATAATAAGCCAAGGAAACTCTCATATCATTGCCTCTTTGTCCAAAGGCGTTTTCTAGGCTTTCTTTAGAAAACTTTTCTTCCAAACGACGAAGAAACTCCTCAGAATCCCCGAAATATAATCCGTCAACAGACCCCACTTCCGTTTGAAATGTAAACTTCAAATACTGCTTTTCTTTTCCGATTCTTGTGATGGAAGCAATGGGTACCTGGCTGGCTGCAAATGAAGGTTTGGGATTTTTGTTTCCAAAGGGCTCTAACACTTCCAATTCTTCAATCATCTTTGGATGCTTTAAAAGATAGGACAAGTCCAAAGCCATATCAAATTCAAACTTTGGAATTAAATCCTCTTTTGAAAGATTGGCTTTTTCATTCATAGCTTTTCGGAAGGGTTCCACATCTTCTTTTTTTAAAGAAAGTCCCGCTGCCATGGGATGACCGCCAAACTTCAAGAGATACTCCCTGCATTCATTCATCTTTTCAAACATGGAATAGGCTTCGATGCTTCGACCAGAACCCTTTACGCAGTCTGCACCGTCAGACAATACAAAGGTAGGACGGTAATACTTTTCTTTTATATGACCGGCCACCAGACCGCAAAGGCTCTCGTGAAGATTTGGAATATAAAGAACCAATACCTCATCCTCTTCCAAGTGCTGCTCTTCCATTAACTGAAGGGCTTTTACATCCCCTTCTTTTGTCATAGCCTTTCGTTCTTCATTTATGGACACCAGCTCCTCGGCTTTTTGAATCGCTCGTCCTTCATCTGTTTCCAAAAGAAGTTCCAAGGCCATATCCGCAGTTTCCAATCTTCCGGAAGCATTAAAACAAGGTCCCAACACAAAGCCCAAATGATATGCGCTAAGAGAAGCTCCATCCAATTTACACTGACGAATCAAGGCACGAAGGCCAGTATTTTTGGTATTTTCCAAAGCAACCAGACCATGCTTTACCACGATTCGGTTTTCATCCCGAAGAGGCATAATATCCCCAACGGTGGCAAAGGCTGCATTTTCCAAAAACTCCCAGGCTTCCTCTTCAGAAATGCCACAAACTTCATACAACAATGTGACGAATTTCCATGCTACCATTCCTCCGCAGATTTCCGGATAAGGATAGGTATCACTGCATTGATGGGGATCCACCACTACCGTTGCAGGAACCAAGCGCTCCACCTTTTTTCCATCCACCTCATCAAAGGGAATCTGGTGGTGATCGGTAATTACGATTTCCATTCCCAATTCATTGGCTTTTTCCACTGCCGAAAAGGCTGCAATTCCGTTATCACAGGTGATGATTACTTCCACCCCATCCTCATGTGCCGAAGCCACCATCTCCGGATTGATGCCATATCCGTCCTCAATACGTCTGGGAATGGCATAGCTTACAGCTCCTCCCACACGGCGAATTCCGGAGTATAAAATATAGGTGGAGTTAATTCCGTCTATATCATAGTCGCCAATGACGCGAATCTTTTTGTTATCTTCCACGGCTTTTTTGATTACCGCTACCGCCTGTTCCATATTTTTCATGGATTTTGGGCTGTGAATGCCGGATTTTTCGCAACGCAAAAAGGAAGCAAAATCTGCTTCCTTTATATCACGATTTATGAATAATCTGGCAATAACGGGATCGATTTGATACTTTTTAGAAAGTGCCAAAAAATCTCCGCCTTTTCGAATTTCGTACCAGTTAGCCATTACTCGTCTCCCTCATGAAATTTTGCCAAAACCTTGTATAAAAGGTTGTAGAGTTCTTTTGCTTCATCAGGATCCAAGTCAATGCATTTTCCCATTTTTTCGGGAACAGATAAGGCATGTTCTTTGAGTTTTTCACCTTCTGCCGTAATACGAATCAAAAGGTTTCTCTCATCCTCTTTGGAACGATGGCGCTCAATATATCCCTTTGCCTCCAACTTTTTCAAAAGAGGCGTCAATGTTCCGGAATCAAGATAGAGACATTTGCCGATTTCTTTGACGTTCATCTCTTTCTTATCCCAAAGAACCATCATGGTAATATACTGCGTATAGGTTAAATCCAGTTCATCCAAAAATGGTTTATAGCTGCGAACCACTTCTTTGGAACAAGCGTAAAGTGGAAAGCACAGCTGATTCTCTAATTTTAAACATGCATAAGGATCACAACTTTTACCCATTGTAACATCTCCTATATTTACTGTCGTACAATCATTCATTACTATTTAATTGTACGCAATTATTCCGGATTTGTCCAGTAAAAATCCTAATTTGCAAAAAACTAATTAGTCGTTGTTGCAAGCAAGTGCTGCAGTAATGATAGCCATAGAGTATACTTCAATAGCGTTACATCCACGAGAAAGATCGTTGATAGATGCATTCAAACCTAAAAGGATCGGTCCGTAAGCTTCGAAGTTACCAAGACGCTGAGCAATCTTGTAACCAATATTACCTGCGTTGATGTCAGGGAAAATAAAGGTGTTTGCATGTCCTGCTACATCTGAGCCAGGGCATTTTGTCTTAGCTACACGAGGAGCAACGGCAGCATCAAACTGTAATTCTCCTTCGATAGGAAGTTCAGGATATTTTTCCTTTGCCTTTGCAGCAGCGTTTCTCATCTTGTCTACATCTTCACCCTTTCCGGATCCAAGTGTAGAATAGCTTAAGAATGCAACCTTAGGATCAACGCCAAAGATCTTTGCACATTCAGCAGTTTCACCTGCGATTTCAACCAATTCATCTTCGTTAGGCTTAATGTTGATTGCACAGTCAGCCATTGCAAGTACTTCGTTCTCACCGGTAGCGGAAGGACGAACCAAAATAAAGCAAGAAGATACTACTGAGTTACCGGGCTTTGTCTTAATCAACTGCAAAGCAGGGCGAACGGTATCTGCTGTAGAGTAAGTAGCACCACCCAAAAGTGCGTCAGCTACACCCATCTTTACAAGCATGGTACCAAAGTAGTTTGCTCCGGACAAAACTTTCTTTGCTTCTTCGGGAGTAACACCCTTAGACTTACGAAGTTCGCAGAACATTTCAACCATTTCATCAAAACGATCATAGTTTGTAGGATCGATAATGGTAGCACCATTGATGTTATATCCGGCATCTTCTGCTGCGTTCTTAATCTCTTCTTCATTTCCAAGTAAAATAGGCTTTAAGAAATTTGAAGCTAAAAGTCTTGATGATGCCTCTAAAATACGAGGATCAGAACCTTCTGTAAATACAATTGTTTTCGGGCTCTTTTTCAGAGTCGCAATCATGTCACCAAATCCAAACATGTACAATTCCTCTCTTTTCTAAAAAATAAACGAACATTACTCTGGTAATTTTTTTCAAAAAATTACACAGCTATTTATAATCATAGCACGTCAAATTCATTTTTCAATGGATAAAACACGCATTTTGTTGCAAAAAGCCTCCAATGTATGCACATTTTTTCGTACAAAAATACACTACTGCGACAGTGTTCCATCACTGCCAATTGTAACCGTAGGCGATATACCCTGCAAATAATTATAAATGGATGTCGCCTTCTCTTCTGAAGCCAACGACGTGGTGGCGCCACTTGCTGTTGCCGGGAGAAGCTGCACCGAAACCTGATCATCGGAAGAAATCGTAAACTTTACCGCCATAGTGGAGTCGATGGTCTCATTAAAGATGAAATTTCCCAAGCTGTAGAAAATAGGCTTTCCGTTGTAGTATTCTATTCCCTGAAGGCAATGACTATGGGCTCCTATCACCCCATCCGCTC
Organism: Lachnospiraceae bacterium; assembly: GCA_024694625.1. Classification (GTDB taxonomy): domain Bacteria; phylum Bacillota; class Clostridia; order Lachnospirales; family Lachnospiraceae; genus JAILEN01. The sequence continues at coordinate 45,626 of JAILJP010000108.1, forward strand.
CTGCATCAATATAAGCATGGGCATTGGGCTTTTGATAATCCGTCAACACATCCGTATGTTCCGTTCCCCAGTGCACGCACACAAACAAATAGTCCACCTGAGATTTTGCTTCTGAAATCGAATTGCACAATGCCGTTGTATCGTAGCAAGTAAACACTCCCGGCTGAGAGTTTTCCACGTTCCAAGAGGCCACAGGAATCACTCGAGAGGCTGCAAGAAAACCAATCTTTTTTCCATTTACTTCTTTTACTACCAGCTTTGATGCATCAGAAAGACTGTTTCCCGCTCCCGTGTACTCAACTCCTGCATCCGTCAATGTGGTAAAGGTATCCAAAAGAGCATCGTGGCCAAAATCCAAAACGTGGTTATTTGCCAAGCCTGCCACATCTACCCCCAAATCCGTAAGCACCGATACATAAGAAGGATTCACCCGAAAGGTGTACTGCTTATCGGGCGCCTGAACACCCCTGGTACTAAAGCAAAACTCATTGTTGATTTCCAATAGATCAGCTCCGGTAAGCTCGCTGCGCAGCGGTTCCGTTACCAAACCGTCAATTCCTTTGGCATCGTAGTTTTTCTGGGCATAGGTAGAAAGTTCCACATCTCCGGTAAACACCACCGTGGTTTTGCTGTCTTTCTCCTCTAAAACTTCCTCCATCTCTTGGGACTCCTCCCCAGGCGTTTCACTTTCCTCACTTTGGTTTTCTAAGCTTTCCTCCTGGGTAGTTTCATCCTCCTTTTCCTTTACGAGATTAATGATATTTTCATCCCATCGGAAATAGATTCCTCCTGCAATCACCAAGGCCAGAATCAAAATACTAACCGATAAAATCCCCAGCGCTGTCTTTTTTCTTCGTTTCATTTTTTACCTCTATTTGTAATTTCATCATTTGGTCTGATTCTTTCATTGAAAACACTCCCTTCCAATTCTATCATTATCGAAGGAAAAAATGTACTTTCTCTCTTGTATTTGTTTATGGCCTGTGATAGAATCCCAATAAATTCTACCAACTTGCTAGGAAATGAGGTGTTTACATGAAAAATCTTAACAAACTAATCTTCGCTGCTTTATTTGCGGCACTCACATTTGTAGCAACTTACGTTATCAAGTTACCTACCCCCACCATGGGCTATATTCACCCCGGTGATGCAGTGGTACTTCTGAGCGGAATTCTATTAGGGCCTCTTTACGGAGGATTGGCTGCCGGATTAGGTGCCATGCTTGCAGATTTCTTAGGCGGATATTTTTCTTACGCCCCTGCAACCTTCCTCATAAAGATGGTGACTGCGATTATTGCAGCCTTTATTTATAAAGAATTACAGAGTTTTTGGAAAAAAGAGAAAAAAGGTGTTTCTGCCATTATTGCGGGAACCTTCGGCGAGCTCTTTATGGTGCTTGGCTACTTTATCTACGAAATCTTTTTGTTGGGAATCGTAACTGGAGGACTGACACCGGAAGCCATTACTTCAGGAATCGCAGCCTCTGCTGCCGGTGTTCCTTTCAATGTGGTTCAAGGACTTTTTGGTGTCATCATTTGCACCCTGCTCCTTCCCATTCTTTCTCCCGTACTGACCAAAGCATTAAATGAATCATAATGAAAAAAGTCCCGATGGAAACTAAGAGGTATCATACTTATCTCTTCTTCCATCGGGATTCTTTTATTCAAATTGATTTGTTTCTTCGTTGTACTGGTAGTCAATCGTTTTCAATTTTTCACGAAGTTCAATCTCATCCACTCCTTCGCCCTGGCAAAAATCCTCCAGACTAAAATAATAATCCCGGAGTTTTGTGTTTACCACTGACAAAAGCATGGCTGCGTCTTTTGGTAATCTATCCATTTTCAAATCCTTTCATTGTTGTAAAATCTGATTTGGTTCATTTTCAAGATAATACTTTTCCAAATCCTTTTGGCATCCCAAAAATACAGATAACATATTGGGGTCAAACTGACTTCCCATGGCGTCTATCATAACCTCTGCTGCCTTTTCAAAACTAAAAGGATCCTTATAGCATCGCTTTGTAACCAAGGCATCATATACATCTGCCACTGCCATGATACGCGCCTCCAAAGGAATCATTGTGCCCACAAGACCTTCAGGATAGCCCTTTCCATCCCAGCGTTCGTGGTGATACTTTGCCAATCGGTAAGACACATCCACAAAATGTTTTTCTTCCACATCATGCAAAACAATCTGTACCAGTTCTCCACTTTTTACTGCGTGGAGTTTCATGATATCATATTCTTCCGGTGTCAGTCGCCCGGGCTTGTTCAAAATATGGTTTTCTACGGTAATCTTTCCCAAGTCATGCATCGGTGCGGCACGAACGATGTCCTCAGCCATTTGGTCATCCAAGTCATAAACACCCTGTTTTTTCATTTCTTCCACAATGATTTTAATAATTTCACTGGTTCGTTTTACATGACCACCGGTATTGGCGTCACGGTTTTCCACCATGTTGGCCAAAGCCAAAACCACTCTTTGCTGAATCGCCTTGATGTTCTCCGTCTTCTTTTGAACCTCACTGTTTAAGGTTTTGTTGTAGTCTTGCATAACGTTTAAGACTTTCTTTTCTTCGGAAACATCACGAATATCAAAGAGGTAGCCCTGAATCTTTCCATCTTTTCGGATGGAGAATTCGGCAATCTCACATCGGCAGGAACCGTTCTCCAGTTCAAAATCTATGTAAGTAGTTCCATCCTTTTTATATGCATCAATAAGGCTATATAATACATCCTCCGCCTTCGTCTTCTTTTTCAATTTTGAATCTACAATCTGAGCCTCCAACTCCGGAAGGTATTCATACACCCGACGGTTGCAGCTTAAAAATTTCCCATCCAAGTCTATGGCCACATAGCCCTTTGCACTGTGATACTTCTGCTGTTCTGAAATCAAGCAGGCGATATCGTGGGTATGGGCATGATCGTAGTTTACGGCAATCACTATATCTGAAAAAACATAGAGGAACGGCAACAAAGAAAAATCGATTCCCGCCATATTTTCCACTACATAAATTACAAGCCCCGATACCGTGACGATAGTATAAAGCATCAAGGTAATTCTGGAATAGGTTCCCCTTTTAATAATGGCATATGTCATCAACGCCACAATAATCAAAAGCACAATGGAAAGATAAACCCAATGTACAATCTTTAAGGGACCACTGGTCATTTTGGTAGCAATACCATAACCTGTATCAATCAAGGTAATCGAGGTGTAATACAAATCATTATGCAAGCATCCCCAAATCATAGCCATGTGACCAAAGGCGGCTCCATAAGCTATGATTTTCACCCATCGATAAACTTCTACACGAAGGAAACGTAAGATGGAAAAAATCATCACCGTCAACATTACCGTACTATCCAAGTAAATGTAAGAAAAGCAGACCAAAGCGGCCTCCGCCGTTGTTACCCTGGTTTTTAACCAATAACCCAAAATAACAAGGGGAATCAATACAACGATAGTCCAATAATTGATATCAATATTTTCATAGTTCTTTTGAGCCATAAACAACAACACAAAAATGGATATTGTCAAAAGAATTCCATATATATACATCATCATCCTATCGTTACATCTCCTTTTCGAAAAATGCCTTAACCACGGAAACAATTTCTTCCTTGGGCTGTGTCTTTAACAAATAACCCTGAGGACTTAAAGACAGCACCTCTTTTACCGTTTGTGAATCGTTTTTGGAGGTAAGAAAAATTACAGGAATCTTTCTTGTAGTCTCGTCACTATGGAGCATTTCCAAAAACTGTGCTCCGGAACAGGCCGGCATTTCATAATCCAGTAAAATCAAATCCGGTCTCTGGCTGTCAATCACTCGAATGGCAGCAGCAGCTGAGGGATAGGTACTCACTTTAAAATCTTCACTAAACCACTGTAAAGCGGTTCGCAAAAACGTAGGAGAATCATCCACAATCATCAGCTTCTTTTGATCATCCTTTTTCAAAACTTTCTCCACAAGCTGTTCAATCTTTAAGGTCATCTCTTTCGCGTTTATGGGGCGAACAAACTCCTCCTTGATGAGAGACTTTGTCGTCACTTCTTTTACAAAATGCAATTCTTCCGGTGACCCAACCAAAATGATTGCGGAGTTTTGCCAGGTACACAAATCATAAAGTGCAACTCTTCCCTCTCCATGGGTCATCAACAACTCTGCCTCTGCTATTACAAGAGGCGGGAGCTTAGTATCGCCATTTTTTAAAAAATCTGAAATATCCAACTTTACGGAACTCACCCGATCTTCTTCCAAGAAATTCCTAACCCCCGTTAAGACAAAAGATATTTCCTTATCCATCAAAAATGCTACTTTGGGTTCCCCTAATATCATGACATAATCTCCTTACAAAGTTCTTCACAGGCATCGGAATCCAATGCCGCTACCACCTGAGAAAGCTGTTTGATTTTTGGCTCCATCTCACTGCCAACATCAAAACTTTTCAACTCTTCCATAATCTCATCACAAGTACCTATATCAAAGGCAGCCATGGCTGTTTGTAATTGATGAATCAAGGATTGAAATTTTTCCGTACTGATTTTATCTTTCACTTCATCCTTTGGACGGCTCTGTTCTACATAACGATTGAGTTTGTCGTACAGCTCCATCCAGAAGTTTAAAAAGTACGGCGTAATATCCAGTACCGCATCCACATTTTGGGCTATGGCAGAAAACTCCAATTGCGCCGCAGCTCCATAAACCATCAAAGAGCCGCAAAGGGAAGCCGAGGTCTTCATGGCGTGAACCTTGATACGATAGGAGTTTAGAGCATCTTCATCAGAAGGATTTTCCTTTAACTTCTCGTAGTAGGATTCTAACTCCTTCTTTTCCATTTCTGCCACGTCCACAAACTGGCGGATGATTTGAACTACCCCCTCAGCACTGCCCACATGCTCTAGCGCATAGGCACTGTCGATACCTTCGATTTCTGGCAATCCTGTTCCTTTTGTAGATTTCTTTTCTTTGGAAGCTTCCCTTCGAACTTCTTTCATCTTTTCTTTTGGAATGTTATTTAAAATCTTTTCTTCCAATAAATGCACTTCTATGGGCTTGGACAAAAAGTCGTGGAAACCTTCTTTTAAGTACTCCTCTTTTGCTCCCGTGACAGCATTGGCTGTCAATACGATAACGGTGGTCTCCCGGTTCAAGCCGTCTTTTTGCTCCTTGATGCGATGCATGGCTTCCACACCGTCCATCTCCGGCATCATATGATCCATAAAGATAAGGTCGTATTTGTTTTCTTTGGTATAGCCCAAAGCTTCTGCCCCACTAAAGGCTTTATCGATTTGAATCTTGGTTTCCTTTAACAGATTTGAAAAGACATTCAGATTCATGCCGTTGTCATCTACAACCAAAATTCTTGCCTCTTCTGCAGTAAATCCAACCTCATACTCTTCATCTTCGCTGAAAAGCGCATGTTCCCAATCTACTGTTCCAATGGGCTCTGAATCTACGATTTTTTGCTCAATTTCAAAATAGAAATCACTGCCTTTTCCGTAAATACTGGCGACCTTTAATTCTGTTCCCATAAGGGCTAAAAGGCTGTTCACCAGATTCATACCAATACCGGTGCCTTCCACGTTTCGGTTCTTTTCCTCGTCAAATCTGGCGAACCTCTGGGAGAGCTTTTTCAAGTCATCGGACTTAATACCACTTCCGGAATCTTTCACAGAAACCAAAATATGAAGTGTATCCTGATCCAAGGCTTTTCCGTAGAATCCCAAACGAACCTCGCCGCTATCTGTATACTTGCTGGCATTGGTCAAAAGATTGATGATAATCTGTTTTAACCGAACATCATCACCGTAGAGCTTATCCGGCATGGAAGGAGAAACATCTACGATGAAATCCAATCCCTTACTTTCCATCTTGGATCGGGTAATGCTTAAGACATCGTAAATCATTTTTTTCACGGAATACTCTGCTGGAATTAATTCCATCTTTCCGGCTTCTAACTTTGAGAAATCCAAAATACTGTTAATCAAGGACAACAGCATATTTCCAGCATTTTTAATATCTCTGGCGTAGGACTTGATATTATCCTCCGAACTCTCTCGTAAAATCATGGTATCCAAACCAAGCACTGTGTTAATGGGAGTTCTGATTTCATGAGACATGTTGGCAAGGAAGGTACTTTTCGCTTTACTTTCCGACTCTGCCCTTTCCACCTTTGCCAGCATTTCCTCACGTCGTTCTTTTTCTTCTCCGATTTGCTCTACGGTAAAGAGTACCTTTTGCAAAGGTTCCTCAGCTTTTCGATCCATGGCAATATAATGAATACGAGACCAGCCATAGTATTTGCTGACGTATTCGATAACAAGAGAATTCTTCTCTTTCATCCGTTCCCGAATCGTGGTTAAATCCGCAAACTCCAGCATAGCATCTAAGTATTCTTCCGTGGCATCATAGTGAAACATATTTTGCAATTGGGCGTTGGCGCCTATGTCCTTTGGACGGGCCTCATCCAACTTCTCCTCCACACCTACAGGAGTCAAGGTGTCCTCTTCAATATTGATAATGTAGATCAATGCATATAGTTCGGTCATACAGGAGATACCGGACTTTTGCATTTCCATTTCCATCTCTGCTCTTTTGTAAATCTGGTATGCAATGAAATAGAAAAACAATACCAATCCAAACAGTACCAACAATAGGCAGGTTAAGTAAAAGCCCACTCCCTCGTCAAAGTTTCTGTGGTAATAGTATTCCAAAGAATAATCGGACAAATCCAAATCATCCTTATAATAGAAAACACCACCGACCACCACTTCATCCTCCGGCTGAATCGGCATTTCTTTAAATTCTTCACTGGGAAAATAAACGATATAATCCCCTTTTTGTAAGGGAATCAAAAGATCTGTTCCATCTTTTTCATAATACAGCTGAATCTTGGATTCGTCGTAGTTCCCCAAATCCAGAGTCTGTACACATTCATCCTCCGTTCCCACGTACTGATGAATCTCAACTGTACCATTCCAAAACTGATTGATATAACAATCCCCTATAATATTGATGCGAAGCATCCAAGAACTAACAGAATAGGTAGATTTGTTATAAAGGGCACCATCATAAGTATTACCGTAGATATCCAAATCCTGTTTTACCCAGGCAGAAGTAGCATCGCCTCGAAAATGGAGATCCATATAGGTATCCTCGGTATCTTTTAATCCATCTACCACATGTGGGGTCTCATTAAATGCTGAAACATACATAAAATGAGCAACCCCACTGGCGACGGTTAGTATAGCTAAAATAAGTAAAGTAATGTGAAGACGTCTTCTTCTCTCCCCTGTCATACGATCTCACCTCATTATTTTACGCTTCGTCAATAGCCTTTCCGATATCGTGTCTCATATACTTGTTAGCAAAATCAATCCACTCAGTGGCTTTATAAGCTTCTGCTCTTGCACTCTTTAAATCGGCTCCTTTGGCCGTAATGCCAAGTACTCTTCCTCCATTTGTCACGATATCTCCCGCCTCATTAAAAGCGGTTCCGGCATGGAAGCAAAAATAGTTTTCTTCATCAAATTTTTCAAATCCGGTAATCTTGAATCCCTTTTCATAGGATACCGGATATCCTTCGGATGCCAACACAACACAAACAGCAGCATTATCTTCGAATTCTAGGGTAAGCTGGTCCAATGTGCCGTCTACACAGGCTTCCATTACATCAATTATATCATTCTTCATTCTAGGAAGCACTACCTGAGCCTCAGGATCTCCAAAGCGGGCATTGTATTCCAATACCTTTGGACCTTCTTCTGTCAACATTAAACCGAAAAAGATGACACCTTTGAACTCTCTTCCTTCGGATTTCATAGCATCTACCGTCTTTTGATAAATGTATTTTTTACAGAACTCGTCTACTTCCTTTGTATAGAAGGGGCTAGGTGAAAAGGTTCCCATACCTCCGGTATTCAATCCGGTGTCTCCGTCGCCGGCACGCTTGTGATCCTGTGCGGAAGACATAATCTGAATGGTATTTCCGTCTACAAAGGATAAAACAGAAACTTCACGTCCGGTCATGAACTCTTCCACTACCATGTGGTTTCCTGCATCACCAAACTTCTTGTCTGTCATGATTTCCTTTACGCCGGCCTTTGCCTCTTCCAAAGTGTTACAAATCAAAACACCCTTTCCCAGCGCTAAACCATCCGCCTTTAACACGATAGGCATCTTTGCGGTTTCCAAATATGCCAATGCCTCGTCGGGGTTGTCAAAGGTTTCATATCCTGCAGTAGGAATATCGTACTTTTTCATAAGGTCTTTGGAAAACGCCTTACTTCCTTCCAAAATAGCAGCATTCTTTCTGGGGCCAAATACTTTTAATCCCTCAGCTTCAAAGGCATCTACAATACCACCTACCAAAGGATCATCCATACCAATAATGGTAAAGTCCACTTTGTTTTCCTTTGCAAAGGCCACCAACTTGTCAAATTCCATAGCGCCGATTGCTTCGCAGGAAATCTTTTTTCCTTCCACTTTCATGGATGCAATTCCTGCATTTCCCGGTGCGCAAATAATCTCAGAAACCCGAGGGCTCTTTGCAACCGCCTGACAAATCGCATGTTCTCTTCCGCCACTTCCTACTACTAAAACTTTCATGAGTAATCTCCTTAAAAATTATGTTTCATATATCTGTCACGATATGTATGATTTTCATCAATCACACATCTACTAATTATAGATTCCAAGCCCCGTTCGCGCAAGCAGAATCTCTTTTTATTACCCTTACCATATAATAAAAACAGGGACTTATACGAATCTTTCGCATAAGCCCCTGTTATTTTTTTAGCTACTTTTATTTTACTGTTACCTTAAGCATATCCAAATCATACTGGTTTTGAATGTTCAGCCAAAACTGCGGAGTAGTTCCAAAGTACACTGCAAATCTCATAGCAGTATCAGCTGTTATTCCTCTCTTGCCACTTATGATATCACTAATCCTTGACTGAGGAATGTGTACATCCTTGGCGAGTCTATACGCTGTTAAATTCATAGGTTTCAAAAACTCTTCCTGTAATACTTCTCCTGGTGATGTAGGTTCTAAAATCATCATATAGTCCACCTCCTTAGTGGTAATCTCCAATTTCTTGAATAATCACATTTCCTTTATTCCAATAAAAACAGATACGATATTGATCATTAATTCTTTTACTATGCTGTCCCTCTAACTGTCTTTTGAATTACATGGTACCCCTTCTAATTCACCCCAATTTCAAAATGATACCTTTTTTCAATCATTTTTAAGTACGCCTCATTATGAGAAGCAGCCACTAACATAGGTGCATATGCATCTCTTCCGGAAACATGATACATAAAGGAGTACTCTCCTCTCGGGTCTCCAAAATGATCTATGTACTGATCTACAAATTCAAGGATTCCCCGCTGTATCTCGGAAATTCCCTCCGAATTATAGTCAACTGCTCCAAATCGGAGTTCATCTTTCTCATAGAATCCAACAAACTGCGGCGTAGGCGAAGATAATAATAACTCCCA
>JAILJP010000085.1 GCA_024694625.1 Lachnospiraceae bacterium
GAGATGTCTCCAACACAGCTTTCTTCACTGTTGTTTATGATGATTATAACATCGTCATAGTCATCGGATGTTTTGGAAAGAACACATAGACCGTCAGAATCACAGTCGCCCAGGTAAGTGGTGGCTCCTCTGGCAATCACGGGATAGGTGTTTCGTAAGCGAATGGCATCTTTGTAGTAATTATAAATGGAGGTATTGTCTTCCTTTTGGTCAGAAAGGGTTCCATAAAGCATTTTCACATCGTCCATATCTGTTGGCCCGTCGCATAAGGCGTCCGTATCTTCTTCGCCCCACTGCATGGGTGCTCGTTTGTTTTCGTCTTTCCCGGAACCTTTCATTCCCAGTTCTTCACCATAGTAGAGATAGGTGTTTCCGGACATAATCATGTTTAGCCCACCGGCATATTTTGCCATGGACAGGGCGTAATCTCCGGAGTAGTAGCCTGCGGAGCGGTTGATATCATGATTGGTGTAAAAAGGAGCGTTAATATAGTCGCTGTTGTAGGAACTGTATAAGGCCTCTTCTTTTTCCAAGGCTTTTCCAAAGGATGATGCAGGGATGATTCCCTTGGCACATTTTGCAATGATACCATCTTTGTCCGCAAAGGCGAAGTCAAAGAAACTGTCGATGCCACTTTGGTAATAGGAGGCGTATTCTTCCTGGGAAGTCCAGCATTCTCCTACAATATAAGCGTTTGGATTGTAGGATTTAATGGCGTCGTTTAACTTGGAAAGGGCTTCTATACTTTTTTCGGGATTTCCGGTGTAGTAGGAGGTGACAGCGTCTAAGCGGAAATTATCCACGCCTTCGTCCATCCAAAATTTTGCGATATCAAAAAATTCCTGTTGCACCTTTTCGTTATCCAAATTTACATCCGGCATTCCCTTCCAAAATCTGGCTTCGTAATACCAATCGGTGCCTTCAAGCTTTTCGTATCCGTCTTTTGCTTCTTTTGAAAAGTTGTAATAGTTTACATATGGACAAACACTTTCATCAAAGTCTTCTGTGGTGGCATCTTGGGGAAGTGTTTTCAAATAAGAAACCGCTTCTTGAAACCAGGGATGCTCAGAAGAAGTGTGATTCATAACAAAATCAAAGGTAACGGTCATGTTTCTTTCGTGACAGGCCTGAATCAATTCTTCGTAATCCTCTAAGGTCCCAAACTGTGGGTCAATGTCGGTATAATCTGTAATGTCATATTTATGATAGGTAGTGGAGGGACAAACCGGTGTGAGCCAGAGACCGTTGCAGCCTAAGTCCGTATCGGTGGAGTCGTCTCCGTCGTTGATGTAATCCAAATGATTGGTGATTCCTTTGAGATCTCCAATGCCGTCTCCGTCGGAGTCTGCGAAGGAGTAGACAAAGATTTCGTAGTTGGTACGATAGTCGTCTTCTATTATGTTTAAAGCTTCCTTAGCAGAAGAATTGCCACATCCTTGTAGTAAAACTGATGTGGCAAGTGCTAAGGAAACAAGTACTCTTTTTTTCATGTTTGTTTCCTCATTTTTATTTATAGTTGTTCTTTTAGATTTTCTTCATAGAGTCTGGGGTTTACGCGAAGAACGGAATCCATAGAGTCGGTTCTTCTCAGTGCAATTCTGGGCTTTGCGATGGCGGTTGAGCCACGGGTTACCAATGTGGGGCGAAGTAATACCTTTGAAGCGGGAATATTGGAAATCAAACCTTCTAAAATAAAGAAGGCGCATTTTCCCAAGCCACCGCGATTCTGTCGAATGGTGGTTAAGGGTGGATTCAATTCCGATGCAAAAGGCAAATCATCAAATCCAACCACACTAATGTCTTCGGGAACTTTAAAGCCTGCATCATTTACACACTTAATCACACCTTCTGCGATATTGTCGTTACCACATAAAATAGCAGTAACGCCGGCGTCCAAAAAGGACGGCACATGGTATTTGGCAGCATCAGCAACATAGTAGCCGTAAACTGCTAAATTGGGATCGATGGGAAGGTGATACTTATTCATGGAATGAAGGTATGCACGCATTCTTTGATCGGAAATCATGGAATCCTTTGATCCGTTTAAGAAAGCAATTTTTTCGTGTCCCAAAGATATTAAATGGGAAATAGCAAGCTCAATGCCTTCTTCAGAATCCGTTCCCACGTAACCAAGTTTTGCATTTACAGGAATAAAGTTATCCAGCAAAAGAGTGGGAAAGGAGGTATCCCGAAATTGGGACATCCAAGGATCGTTTAATGCCAGACCAAGTAAAAAGGAACCGGCGTAGTCGTTTTCCAACATATAATTATCGTAACGGATTTCCTGCTGAAACTCCGGAGTGATAGGAATAATATCCACCACATCCTTTCTTTGGAAGGCTCCCTGCTGGAAGCCAAGCAGGATTTCATAACCAAAGTCGTCTTCTTTTTCACAGGACATGTTTTCTATAAAGAAAGCAATGCGTTTGTTGATGCGTGCTTTTCTTTTGGAAGTGTATCCCATTTCCACAGCGGTATCCAATACCTGTTGGCGAAGCGCTTCGGAAATATCCTTTCCTCCGTTTAACCCCTTAGATACAGTACTTACGGATATGCCCAGGCGATCCGCAATGTCTTGAATAGTAACCATTCTATTATTCTCCCTCGATTCTTGTATGACTGATACCCTCCAATCATAGTGAATCCGAAATTTTCGTTGCCTTCATTATAGTAATAGAATGGGTGAAAAACAATAGTTACGAAAATTTACGAAAATAAATTCTATAATTAGCACAAAAACAGATGCTACCAGTTGGCAAAATTAAACAAAATTAGGGAAATACGAAAAATACAGGTTGATTTTCGCAAAATAGGAGGGTATATTGAACTTACAGCAACGAAAGGTTGCGAAAATTTTTTGGTAAAATTTGGAAACGTTACCAAAAATAGGAAAATCTTTTAAGAGACCCGGAAATCGGGGGAAAAAAGAAGGGAGAACAAAACAAATGAAGAAGAAAGTTTTGGCATTAATGCTTGCATCTGCAATGGTAGCAACTGCTTTTGCAGGATGTGGAAGCAAAGAGAGCAATTCTGGATCAGCATCTACAGAAACATCTGATTCAGCAGAGGGAATTACACTTACTGTATGGAGCCCTCAGGAAGATCAGGATGGAGATGCAGATTCCTGGTTACAGAAAGAATGTGAAGCATTCAACGAAGCACATCCTGAATGGGATATTACATTTGAATATGGTGTTTGCTCAGAAGGAGATGCCGGTGATACTGTTTCTGCAGATCCTACCGCTGCAGCAGATGTTTACATGTTTGCAAATGACCAGATTCCTAACTTGGTAGCAAACGGAGCTTTATCTGAACTTGGTGGAGACACAGTGGAACAGATTAAAGCAAACAATACAGAAAATACAATCGCATCTGTTACATATGAAGATGCAGTTTACGGTGTTCCTTTCACAGGAAATACATGGTTTATGTACTATGATAAATCCGTATTTAGTGAAGATGATGTAAAGAACTTAGATACAATGCTTGAAAAAGGAAAGGTTGCTTTCCCTCTTTCAAACAGCTGGTATATCGCTTCTTTCTATGCAGCTAACGGATGTACATTGTTCGGAGAAGACGGTCAGGATGCTGATGCAGGAATTGATTTCTCCGGAGACAAGGCTACAGCTGTTACAAAGTACTTAGTAGATTTAGTAGCAAATCCTAACTTTACCAATGATGCAGACGGATCTGGTCTTGCAGGTCTTGCAGATGGTTCTGTAAATGCAATCTTTTCCGGTTCTTGGGATTATGATGCTGTAAAAGATGCACTTGGTGATAACATCGGTGTTGTAGCAGCTCCTACAATTACAATTGATGGAACTGAATGCCAGATGAAAGCTTTTGCTGGATCAAAGGCAATCGGTGTTAACCCTAACTGTGAAAACCAGCAGGTAGCTGTTGCTTTGGCAGCTTTCCTTGGAAGCACAGACGCTCAGAGCGATCACTACACAATGAGAAACATCATTCCTTGTGATACCAACTGTGATGTATCCGGAGATGCAGTAGCAGAAGCTCAGACCGATGTAATCTCAAATAAATCAGTTCTTCAGCCCCTCGTATCTGCAATGGGTCAGTACTGGACACCTGCAGAATCTATGGGACAGGAATTGGTAGCAGGAACTGTTACAGCAGACAACGCTGCTGACAAGACAGAGGCTATGAACACAGCAATGAATACCGCTGCTGTAGAGTAGTTAGAATCTATATACTATTACCCTCCTTTTATAGTGTATATAATCTTGAATAAAAGTTTATGGGAGTGCCGCAGGCTTCAAAGTTTGCCTGCGGCGTTTCTATGAAAAAGGAAAAAACTAGGAGTATTTTATGAAGATAAAAGAAGATGGCGTGATTGCTGCTCTTACAAGAGGAGATGCCGCAACAAAATTATCTGCAATTATTATGGGGGCAGGACTGGCGGCTCACAAACAGCTTGTAAAGGGTATCGCAGTCTTTGTAATTGAAATTGCATATATCTTATTTATGATTAATAAGGGAATCTCATGCTTGGCAGATCTGCCTGGCTTGGGAGATAGTTTGCAAGAGAAGGTTTGGAATGAAGAACTTGGTGTTTTTGAATACACCGCCGGGGACAATTCCATTTTAATTCTGTTATATGGCGTGGCAGTTCTTGTTGTAACGGCAGCATTTATTGTACTTTGGATGCTACAACTTAGTCGGTCTTTTAAGTTGGAACAGGATTTAAAAAACGGAAAGCCTGTTATGAACTTCAGAGAAGAGCTGGCTTCTTTAAAGCATCAAAATGTGCATGTGACTCTAATGAGTCTTCCTATGCTTGGAATTTTGCTTTTTAATATTGTGCCGTTGCTTTTTATGATTTCCATGGCATTTACCAACTATTCCAAGGAAAACGACAAGCTGGTACTGTTTGACTGGGTAGGACTGAAAAACTTTGCCAGAGTATTAAACTTCAATGGAAATATTGGTCGACAGTTTTGGCATGTATTGGCTTGGACCATAGTATGGGCGTTTTTTGCAACATTTTTGAACTATATTATGGGTATGATTTTGGCCCTTTTGATCAATCGACGTGATACAAGAATCAAGGGATTCTGGAGATTCTGCTTTATTTTATCCATTGCGGTTCCTCAGTTTGTTTCTCTTTTGATTATGCATATTATGTTGCAACCTCAAGGTGCTGTAAACGTTATTTTGCAAAATTTAGGTATTACCTCTTCGGCACTACCGTTTTGGTCGGATGCCACATGGGCAAGAGTGACCATTATTGTCATCAACCTTTGGATTGGTATTCCCTATACCATGCTTCAGGTTACCGGTATTTTACAAAACATCCCTGCAGATTTATACGAGGCTGCAAAGGTGGATGGAGCCGGCCCTGTGGTTACCTTTTTTAAAATCACATTGCCCTATACCTTGTTTGTAACCACTCCTTATTTGATTACTTCCTTTACGGGAAATATCAACAACTTCAACGTTATTTATTTGTTAAGCGGCGGTGGCCCTACCTATGTGGGAGATACAGCCGGACAGACAGATTTGTTAATTACCTGGTTGTATAAGTTGACCGTAGATCAGCAGTACTACAACATTGGTGCCGTAATCGGTATCTTCACCTTTGTGGTACTTTCTATCGTTGCTTTGGTTACCTATCGTAACTCAGGCAGCTATAAAAACGAGGAGGAATTCATGTAATGGAAAAAGAAAAACATGTAAAGTTACACGGAAGAAGACTTTTTGTCAATGTACTGGTTCATATTTTCCTCGCTATTTTGGCCTTTGTCTGGGTAATTCCCATTGTGTGGATTGTATTGACCAGTTTAAGAGGAGAGAAGGGAAGCTATGTTTCTACTTTCTTCCCCAAGTTCTATACGCTTGATAATTACATTCAGTTGTTTACCAATACCAATTTGTTAAACTTCCCGAGAATGTTTACCAACACCTTAATCATTGCGATTTGTACCTGCCTAATTTCTACGTTTTTTGTGTTGAGTGTGTCTTACTGTATGTCCAGACTTCGCTTTAAATTCAGAAAACCCTATATGAATCTGGCCATGATTTTGACTCTGTTTCCAGGATTTATGTCCATGATTGCCGTTTATTATATTTTAAAGGCCTTCAATTTGACAGAGGGAAATATGATTCGTATTTCTTTGATTTTGGTATATTCCGCATGTTCGGGACTGGGATTTTATATCGCAAAGGGATTCTTTGATACTATTCCTAAGTCCATTGATGAGGCCGCGCTGATTGACGGTGCAACCCGTTGGCAGATTTTTACAAAGATTACCATTCCGTTGTCAAAACCCATCATTATTTATACGGTTTTGACCAGTTTTATTGGCCCTTGGGTAGACTTTATTTTTGCAAAGGTCATCTGTCGTGCCAATGCAGATCAGTATACCGTAGCAATTGGTCTTTGGAACATGCTTCAAAAAGAATATATTCACAACTGGTATACCTGCTTTGCAGCCGGAGCAGTTGTGGTTTCCATTCCCATTGCAATCTTGTTTGTCTTCATGCAGAAGTACTACGTAGAAGGAATGGCTGGAGCAGTAAAAGGCTAGTTTATTAGGAAAGGATATTACGTATTATGGAAATTGCAGCAATTTATCATAGAACTGCAAATCAGTACGCCTATCCCTTGAATCAGGATGAATTAATTATAAATTTACAAACGGGCTATGATGTGGATCGCGTCTATATTATTCAGGGCGATCCATACCTGGCCGGTATTATGGGTGGAAAAGAGCAGTGGCAAGGTGCTCGGGAAGAAATCTTTTACAAAAAAAGATTGAAGTCCCACATTTGGTGGACCACGACTCTTCGTCCACCTTTTAAACGTTTAAAATACTATTTTGAACTGTGGAGTGGCGACGAAAAAATCTATTATTTTGAAAATGGATTTTATACAGAAGAAGACTTGCATCACAACGGTACGGATTTGTCTTATTTCATCGTTCCCTGGATGAACGATGTGGATATTTTTAAAACTCCTGCCTGGGTAAATGATACGGTTTGGTATCAGATTTTTCCGGAGCGGTTTTCTAACGGCGACAAATCAAACGACCCCTTGGAAACAAAACCTTGGAAGAGCGAACCTATTCAAAATCATCATGATTATTATGGCGGGGATCTTCAGGGAATCTATGACAAACTTCCCTATTTGCAGGAACTTGGAATTACAGGCATTTATTTTACGCCGGTGTTTGAGGCGGAATCCAATCACAAATACAATACTAAGGATTATAAGAAGGTGGATCCTCATTTTGGAACCAATGAGCTCCTTCGAAAGACAGTAGAAAAAGCCCATGAGCTGGGAATTCGCATTATGTTGGATGGTGTATTTAACCACAACGGTACGGATTTCTTTGCATGGCAGGATGTGTTGGAGCATGGAAAAGACTCCAAGTATTTTTCCTGGTATATGATTTCCGATAAAGTGGCAAACGCACCGGACTGGAAAGAAAAACTGTCCCTTCACAAAGATACGAAGGATGGACGATACTTCTCCTTTGCCTTTGCGGAATTTATGCCGAAATTAAATACCTCCAATAAAGAGGTTCGCAAGTACCTTTTGGATTTGGTAGAATTTTGGATCGATGAATTTGATATTGATGGACTGCGTCTTGACGTGGGAAACGAGGTCAGCCACAAGTTTTTAAAGGAACTGCGGGATATGACCAAGGAGAAAAAATCGGATTTTTACCTGTTGGGTGAAATCTGGCACGATTCCAATCAATGGCTGTCAGGGGACGAGTATGATGCAGTAATGAACTATCCTTTGGCCACAGCCATTACCAATTATTTTGCCTTTGAAGAGTGGGAAAAGATTGCCTTTGAACATTCCATCAATCGCTGCTTTACCACCTATATGCAACAGGCAAACGATGTATTGTTTAATTTGCTGGATTCTCACGATACCAATCGTTTGATGGATAAGGTAAAGGGAGATTTGGACGAGTTTTATCAGCAACTTGTGATTTTGTTTACCATGCCGGGGAGTCCCTGTATTTTTTACGGAACGGAAGTTGGTATGGAGGGGGCTCACGATCCGGATTGCCGGAGATGTATGCCCTGGGAGGAAATTGAAGCAGGAGTGTATGATGACAGGATTTCGGAGATGAAAAAGCTCATTTCCCTGCGAAAAACCCACGCTACATTTAAGAGCAGAAACTTTCATTTTCCCAATGATGTGAATGATAAAAGAACCATTGAGTATATGAAACTTTGGGACGGGGAAGTGATTAAAGTGGTTTTAAACTGTGGTAAGAACCCTGTTGTTGTAAAACAAAAGAAAGAAGATGTATTATACGCCAGAAAATATGACGGAGAGACTTTAGCTCCGAAGGGCGTTTTGATTTATTCAATGAAAGGCTGAAAAGTGAAACGGCAACCATTAGATTTAAAACAATTATATATATCAAAAGAATTCGAAGATGAGTTTTTGTATGACGGGGCTTTGGGAAGCTTTTGTGATGAAAATGGAACCTCCTTTATGCTTTGGGCTCCCTTGGCAGACCGGGTGTGGCTTCGCTTGTATGAGGACGGAGATCACGGAAGTCTTTTGTCTGAAGAAGAGATGGAGAGAGGCAGCCACGGCGTATGGACCTTTTTTACAAAGGAAAACCTCTGTGGAAAATACTACGATTTTGAGTTGGAGTCCGACGGCGCCCGTCAAATCAGTGGAGACCCCTATACAAAGGCCTGCGGCATCAATGGACATCGCAGCATGGTGATTGATTTAGACACCACAAATCCTTTGGGCTGGGAAGAAGATATTGCGCCCAAAAAGGAAGCTGTAGATGTGATTTATGAGTTAAACGTGAAAGACTTTATGTGGGAAGAAGCCAGTGGTGCACAAGAGGAAGTGCGAGGCACATACAAAAGTCTTTGCCAAAACGATACCACCCTTCGTGGGGAAGGAAAGATAAAAACCGGTGTATCCCATATAAAAGAACTTGGTGTAAACACGGTTCAACTTATGCCGGTCTTTGATTTTGCTTCTGTAGATGAGGCGGGAGCAAAGGATCAGTTCAACTGGGGATATGATCCTATGAACTACAATGTCCCGGAGGGAAGCTATTCCTCTGACCCTTACCATGGAGAGGTGCGAATCAAAGAGTTAAAAGAAGTAATTATGAACCTTCATAAGCAGGGGATTCGGGTGATTATGGATGTGGTGTACAATCATACCTATTCCATTGATTCTCCTTTACAGCGCACGGCGCCCTGGTATTTTTACCGATTGGACGAGGATGGAAATGCCTCCAACGGTTCGGCCTGCGGAAATGATATTGCTTCGGAAATGCCCATGTGTCAAAAGTACATTGTGGATTCTGTGTTGTACTGGGCAAAGGAATATCATTTTGACGGCTTTCGCTTTGATTTAATGGGGCTTACGGACCGGGATTGCATGAATGCCATTCGAAGTGCTTTGGATGATACTTTTGGAGAAGGGGAAAAGGTGATATACGGTGAGCCTTGGAAGGCAGGAAATACCTATCTTGCAAAGGATATTCCCCTGGTTACGAAGGAATCCATAGGTACGCTGAAAAAAGGTATCGGCTATTTCTCTGATGATATTAGAGATGGTATTAAGGGAAGTGTATTTGAATTTAAAGAGGCGGGCTTTGCCAACGGTCGCACCGGATTGGAAAAGAAACTTTTAGAGGGAACTTGCTCTTTTGGAACAAAACCTTCTAGAATTGTATCCTATGTTTCCTGTCACGATAATCACACCTTGTTTGATAAGTTAAGGGAGACGACACCGGACTTGGAGCTTCGCTTAAAGCAGTACAAACTGGCGGCAGCTTTGTATATGTTTATGCCGGGGAAAATCTTCTTTTTATCCGGGGAGGAATTCTGTCGCAGTAAAGACGGCGAGGAAAACTCCTACAACTTGCCATTGACCATTAATTCGGTAAAATGGGAAAACTTAGAAGATTATGGAGATATGTATGCCTTTTATAAAGGAATGATTTCTCTGCGAAAAAAGATTGCCAATCTTTATGGCGACGAAGGAGCAGGAGTGTGCAGGGGATGGCATAAGCGGGGAGTCTTTGGATTTTCTGTGGATGAAAAAAGCGATTGCCCTTGGAAGCGTGTGAACGTTATCTATAATGGAAGAAATAAACACTTTACCTATCGATTGCCAAAGGGCGAGTGGGAAATTATAGCAAACGGGGAATCCGGAGCTTGTTATCACAGCCATACTGTTGCTGAAAAAAAGGTGGAAGTAGAAGCCGTATCATTTGTGATGATTGGTGAGCGTTAGGGACGGTTCTTTTGTCTTCATTTTAAATTGAAATCGAACCTATGATTTTTAGGACGGAGGGACGGTTCTTTTGTCTTCATTTATTGAATTAAAAACTATGATTTTTGTATCGTTATTACAGGAATCATAGTTTTTTTATAATATGTATTTAGAAATACTATTTACGATTTTTTATGTTGTAAGAAAAATGTGATATTATTGAAGAAACATTTTTGGAGGCTTCCTATGTGGCTTTGGATTCTTGCGACTGTGCTTGCATTTTTTATAAAGGGATTGTGTGGATTCGCCAATACGCTGGTTTTTACCTCGGTGCTGGCATTTGGTGTGAATAATGTTAATATTTCGCCGATCGAATTACTCCTGGGTTATCCCACCAATCTGATTTTGACATGGAAAAACAGGATAAAACTAAAACCGAAGGTGTATATTCCTTTATCTATTCTTGTTCTACTGGGAAGTATCCCCGGAGCACTTCTATTAAAAAATGTAGATGCGGGAGTTATAAAAATTGTTTTTGGAGTTGTAGTGATTCTGCTTGGAATTGAACTTTTTCTTCGGGAGTTAAAAGAGATAAAGCTTCGTAGTTCAAAAGCGCTTCTTGGAGTGATAGGAGTGCTGTCCGGACTCTTGTGCGGATTGTTTGGGGTTGGCGCTTTACTGGCAGCTTATGTAGGAAGGGTGACTGAAACAGGGGATGAGTTTAAGGCGAATATCAGCGCTGTATTTATCGTTGAAAATACCTTTCGCATTATTTTGTACAGTATATTGGGGATTATTACATTAAATGGAATAAAAACAGTATTGCTGTTGATTCCGTTTATGCTTTTAGGTCTGTTTGCCGGAATAAAAAGCAGCAGTGTATTGAATGATAAAATTGTGAAAAAACTGGTCATCCTTTTATTGATCATTTCCGGTGTGTTCATGATTGTAAGCAATGCTTGACGAGTATTATTAGGCAATGCTACACTAACAAAAGATTATGAAAGAAAGGAGCAAACCATGACCTGGAAAACCATGAATATTCACTTGATGAAAGGTAATTATTTATGTGTTTACGGGGATAGTGCGCTCTTTTTTAGGGAAATCATATCATAAATTATGTTTTCTGATTCAATAATATAAATGAGCGACTATCTCCTTTATCTTTATTTTGAAAAGACGAAGGAGATTTTTTTATGGATAAAAATAGAGCAAGAAAACAGATTAAGAAACCTTCGCCGTGAGGCTTTCCTCGTGGTGAAGACAAAAGAACCGTCCCCTTGACAAACAAAAAAAACCGATTTACAATAGGTGTACTAATAATGTTAGTACACCTATTGTTAGTGTGAAAGGAAGTAGAAATGAAAAAAGTGAAATCAAAGAAAAAATGGATTGCTATTATAGCAATTGTTCTTGTGGCTGGTCTCGTGGTAGGACTTTACTTCAAGAGCAAGACAGGTGCTTCAGCAATGGAGGACTATGACATTGGAGTGGAGGCGATTCCATTGGCAAAACAGGATTTGTCTGATTCCATCAATGTTACAGGAAAGGTAGAAAGCCAAAATGTATGGGTGGCTACTACAGAAGTGGAAGCCAAGGTAAAGGAGCTAAATGTAAGCCTTGGAGACCGTGTGGAAGTGGGCGATGTGCTTTGCACCTTCGACGAAACCGAACTTAGGGAACAGATTAAAGAAATGGAAACTCAGATTGCTGAGGGAAAGGCACAGGAAGATGCGGAACGTCAGGCTACTATTAATGAAGCCCAGACTGCATTAAACAGTGCGCAGTCCGCTCAGACCTCTTTGGTTGCAGAGGCTCAGGCAGAGGTAGATGCAGCACAAAAGGCCTATGATGATGGAAAAAAGGATGATGAGTTATCCAAAAAAGATTTGGCAGATTTAAAAGATGCCCTTACTGCAGCGAAGAAGAATTTAACAGAAGTTACAAATGATGCGGCAGCTCAGGTTGCTTCCGCTCAGACTTCTTTAGACAATGCTTCCGCATCCACATCTTCAACTTCTTCATCCTCTGTTTCCGATTTAAATAAATTGAAACGTCAGTTAAATGAACTTACCGTTGTGGCAGAACAGGCCGGCGTAGTTACACAGTTAAATGTTTCAAAAGGAAGTATTCCCAATGGAAGCCTTATGACTATTGAAGATGATAGCGCGTTAAAAGTTAATGTGGGAATATCTGAAAAGGATATTTTAAAGATTCAAGAAGGTATGGAAGCAAGCATTACTTCAAATGCACTTCCAGATGAAGAAATCAAAGGTAAGGTAACTCAGGTTATTAACTTTGCAACCTCAGACAGCGCAGTACCTTCAGAAGAAGGAAGTACTTCTTCTGGAGCATCTTACAGTGCAAACATTGATATTGAACCCGGTTCCAAACTCCTTCTTGGAATGAGCGTAAAAGTAAATATTATGATTTCCAATGAAGGTGAATCTTTGGCGGTTCCCTATGACAGTATTGCAGAGGATGAAGATGGAAATTCATTTATCTATCGTGGAACTGACAACGGTGACGGTACCTACACAATTGAAAAAGTAACTGTAACCGTAGGAAATAAAAACGATTACTATACTGCGATTGATGGAGATGTGGCAGAGGGTGATATTATTGTCCTTTATCCGGAAATGGTGGCAGAGGGAGATTCTGTAGCCCTTTCAGTTGTAGATGGAACCACGGATTTAAGCTATGAATCCGAGGGCGAGACGGAAGAGTGGTGATTATATGAAAACACCGGTAATTGATATGACCCATATTATCAAACGGTATTATGAAGGTCAGGAAAACGAACTCGAGATTTTACATGGGATCGATTTGAAGGTTTATGAAGGAGAATTTGTCTCTGTTGTAGGAGAATCCGGGTCCGGAAAATCTACCTTAATGAATATCATTGGCGCGTTGGATCGTCCTACAGAAGGGGATTACCTTTTGAATGGTCAAAACGTGGGCGAGCTGGATGATGAATCCTTAAGTATTATTCGAAATCAAAAAATCGGATTTGTGTTCCAAAGTTTCTATTTGATGCCGCGAATTTCCGCAGTAAGAAATGTGGAGGTCCCTCTTTTGTATGCGGGTATTTCCGAAAAGGAACGACACAGAAGAGCAATGGAACAGTTGTCCATGGTTGGTATGGAAGAAAGAGCTGACCACAAGCCCAGTGAGCTTTCCGGAGGACAGAACCAAAGAGTGGCGATTGCCAGAGCGATGATTAATAATCCTTCCATTATTTTGGCAGATGAACCTACAGGTGCTTTGGATTCCAAGACCGGACATTTGGTAATGGATTTGTTCCACAAACTTCATAAGGAATACCATAAAACCATTGTTTTAATTACACACTCCCAAGAATTGGCGGAAGAGACCGAACGGATTTTGACCATATCCGACGGAATGATTATCTCTGAACGCCGAGGAAAGCGATTTGATGAAATTGAAGGGGAGGGAAAAGCATGAATACAAAAGAAAGTATAAGACTTTCATTAGAAAACATCAGAGTAAACAAAATGCGTTCCATCCTTACCATGCTTGGAATTATTATTGGTATCAGTGCGGTGATTACCATC
The DNA here is from genome assembly GCA_024694625.1 of Lachnospiraceae bacterium. Classification (GTDB taxonomy): domain Bacteria; phylum Bacillota; class Clostridia; order Lachnospirales; family Lachnospiraceae; genus JAILEN01. The sequence goes on from JAILJP010000085.1 coordinate 13,810, forward strand.
ACTACGATTGGTAATTCCTTAAAAAGTACCATTTCAAAATCCATGAATTCCATTGGTGGTGTAAATTCCATCACCTGTTATATGACAGCGGATGTCCCTGATGATGTGGATTGGGAAACCTTTGAGTATCCGGAACAGACGGAAGAGGAAAATCTTACATGGACGGATATGAGTGGATTTATGGATGCTCATCCCGATGAGGTGGAACATGTGGTAATTAACAGTGAGTTTGGCTCTGGAAAAGTAACCACGGATACTGGAGAAGCAAATGTTTCCCTGCTTGGTACCTCCGATGGATATTTGGATATGAACAATCTCAAACTTATAAGCGGACGTGAACTGAAAAAGCAGGACAACGATGAAACAAAGTCTGTTTGTGTGGTTTCCGATTTGTTTGTAAAATACGCTTGCGACGGGAAAAATCCTTTGGGAAAAATGATTGAATTGGAAGTTGATGGAGGAAACGTCCTTCGGGTTTATGTGGTTGGTGTGTATCATTATGATGCCAATGCCATGGGAACTGCAACTTCAAAGAAGTCTGAAAAGGAGATTGCTACAGGAATTTTGCTTCCTTATACCTATATCAGCGATAACTCCGGTGATGAATATAATTCCTGGGGAATTGATTACTTTACCATTGTGACAAAAGACGGAATTAATGCCACGGATTTTGCACAGGAGACTAAGGATTACTTTAAACAGGCAAAATACAATGGTGTGGATGCCAGCGAAGCCTTTGGTGTGGATACCTATGATATGGCTTCCGAGTTATCTGAAATCACAAAGATTTTGGATGTGGTTACCATTGCAATCGCAATTATTGCTTCCATCTCCTTGATTGTAGGTGGTGTAGGCGTTATGAATATCATGTTGGTATCTGTAGTGGAACGAACCAGAGAAATCGGTATTCGAAAAGCTTTGGGTGCTCAAAAGAAAAACATTCACATGCAGTTTTTGACAGAGGCAACGGTAATTTGCCTGATTGGTGGATTGATTGGTGTGGTAATCGGAGTCTTTAACGGATTTTTGCTTTCCGTGATTGGTGGTCAGGTAATTACCAATATGGATGCAGAAATGAAAAGTATGATTCAGCTTTCTGTTTCACCTTCCATTCCGGCGATTTTAATTTCTCTTGTCTTTTCTGTTTTGGTAGGAGTAATCTTCGGATCTTATCCGGCGAAAAGAGCTGCAGCCCTGTCTCCGATTGAGGCATTGCGCTACGAATAGTGTGAATCTTGTGGTGGGAAATTTTGGTATAATGTGGATAAATCAAGGATTCCACCGCCAAGCTTCTTGACAAGCGAAAAAATTGTGGTAAAATGTCTTTCGTATGACGATTAAATATGTCATATTAGAATATATCTAGACCTACAGTTTGGATGAAAATTTAAAACTGGAGGGAGGGAAAAAGAATGTCAAGTGTTATCGTAAAAGAGAATGAGTCTTTAGATTCAGCATTACGTCGTTTCAAGAGAAACTGCGCTAAGGCCGGTATCCAGCAGGAAATCCGTAAGCGTGAGCATTACGAAAAGCCCAGCGTAAAGCGTAAAAAGAAATCTGAAGCTGCTAGAAAGCGTAAATATAACTAATTTTAGTTAGCAAGATTAGTACAAGGCGTCACCAGTTTGGTGGCGTCTTTTTTTGTATTGACAAGCGTACGAAAAAACCGTATTATTAATACGAGATAATCGTATTTGTATAGGAGAAGGATATGGTCCAAGTCAAAGAAAAAACAGTCAATACAATATTTGCTCAAAATCTTAACGGCCTTTTAGTTCAAAATAAAAAGAGCCGTAAAGAAGTTTGCAAGGATTTGGATATAAAATACACTACTTTTTGTGATTGGATTAATGGTCGTACGATTCCGAAAGGCACTATGGTTGAAAAGTTGGGTGTATATTTTCAGGTCGGATCTTCATATTTTTTTATAGACAGGGAGGATTCATCAAAGGAGGACTTTGTAGATAGAATCATAACCTACGCATCGAAAATAAAGGAGTTGCCTATGAGTACTGTAAATGATTTATCCGATGATCAGATTCAGGAGTTATTGAATGCAGGATTTTGTTTCCGTCACAAAAGCTTAGAAGAGTATATTGAGGAATCGGGAGGAGAGTTTGTCCTTTCAGAGCCTCTTGATTGGGGTGAACCGAAAGGACGTGAAATATGGTAGAGCAGATTGAACAGGGGATGATTTTTAAAATTGAGGGCATTTCTCATTTGGTTTTGGTGGTAAGTAATAACACTATAAATCAGACCAATCGGGTAGTAGTCTGTCCGGTTTATGTACCGGAGGTGACACCTACTCTGTCCGTCCCTCTTGAAAATGGTATGACTGTTGTTTGTGATACCATTCGTCAGCTGGATTTAGCAGCCAGAAGGTATGCATACCGAGAAAAGGTAAGTCTTGCAAAGGTGATTCAGATTACGGATCGAGTGCAGGCTATGTTTGATTATTATTAAATAGAATAACAGTTTTGTGTTTGGAGCTGTCACCGGAGTGATAGCTTCTTTTTTATATGATTTTTGAGTGTGTTATAATACATCTTAAGAAATAAACTATGGGAGGATTCTTATGAAGAGAGCCATTGTGATAGTATTAGATTCCGTAGGATGCGGAGCAGCTAAAGATGCAGCAAAGTGGGGAGACGAGGGAAGTCATACCTTGCGTTCTGCTGCAAAGAGCAAGTACTTTAAAATGCCCAATATGAGAAAACTGGGATATTTTAATATAGATGGGATGATGGAGAATCATAGCGAAGACTCATCCGGTTCAGATGAAATGGTTGTGATAAAGGATAATCCGGATTTTTCTCCCTTTGAAAACCCTGTGGGTGACTTTGCCAGACTGGAGGAGATTTCCCAGGGAAAGGATACCACCACAGGACATTGGGAAATGGCAGGAATTATTTCCAAGAATCCTATGCCCACCTATCCAAAGGGATTTCCCAAAGAGGTGATAGAGGAGTTTGAAAAACAAACTGGTCGCAAAGCAATTTGTAATCTTCCTTATTCTGGAACGGCAGTTATTGAAAAATATGGACAGGAACATATTGATACAGGTGCTTTGATTGTATATACATCTGCTGATAGCGTCTTTCAGATAGCGGCCCATGAAGATGTAGTGCCGGTAGAACAGTTATATGAGTACTGTAAAATTGCCAGAAAGATTTTACAGGGAGAGCATGGGGTAGGACGTGTCATTGCCAGACCATTTGTGACCAATGTAAATCATGAGAAAAATGCGGATGGGGAAGTTCCAAAGTTTTTACGTACTTCCAGACGTCATGATTTTTCCCTGGAGCCTACGGGCACAACGATGATGGACGTTTTAAAAGAGAAGGGATATGATGTGTTGTCCGTTGGAAAAATCGTTGATATTTTTGCAGAGCGTGGCATTACGGATTTTGTTCGTACTGCGGGAAATGCGGATGGAATCCAAAAGACCATTGACTGGATGGATCGAGATTTCAGCGGTT
>JAILJP010000086.1 GCA_024694625.1 Lachnospiraceae bacterium
ATTCAATCCTGCTCTTGCAGAAGAAGGAAAAGACGCATTCATCTTAGATTCTAAGGCTCCTACTGGAGACTTCCAGGAATTCTTAAAGGGTGAAAGCCGTTACGCAGCTCTTGCTAAGTTCAATCCTAATAAGGCTGCTAAGCTCTTCGCTGAATCTGAACAGCAGTACAAAGATCGTTACAACTATCTTACTAAGTTGGTTAACCTCTATAAGGCAGACTAATCTACATAGATTTACGATTTATAAAATCGCTCTCCTTCGGGAGAGCGGTTTTTTTGTTTACAAGAGATTTTGAAAATGATATTATAAACATTGGATTATAAGTAATATGGTGTGTGAAAGAGAGCAGATATGATTACAGAGGATTTGAATGAGATCAATCTGACTCCGGAGGGTCCTGATTCCGACTTTATTATCAAAGAGGGAAAGATGGATCAAAGGGAAGAGCCTGTTGAAGTAAACAGGGAAGAGATTGAGGAAAAATTAAATGCTGCGGGAATTGAGGTTTCCAATGCATACGAAAAAAAGGAAGAGGAAGCAGTGGAATTGAATAATAAGGTTGAGGCATCTGAAGATTTATTGTTACAACAGATTGATGCGTTTCGTGAAAAGGCACAGACCATCCAGACGTTGATTAAAGAAAAAGAAGCGAAAGTCGGTGAGTTGGAACAACTCCTTCGAGATAAAGAAATCCAAAATGTAGAGATGCAAAATAAGCTGGAACTTTTGGAACAGGAATTGGAAAAGAAACACCAGGAAGCAGATGGATTGGTGACTACCGTAGAGACACAGGTTGACCGAGTGTTACAGGAATTACGGGTAGAGATGTCCGGATTACAGGAAAAGCTGGAGGATGCCGCTCAAACAAAGGAAATTCAGGATACGCTTGCTTCTGTATCTGAATCAGTTGAGGGAATTAAAACAGATTTATACGACAAGGTTCACAATGAGAACGTTAAGGTATATCGAAATATTCAGGATTTGCTGAAAGAACGTGACGAACAGGATACATCCATGGATGAAACCAACAGTCAGTTTAAAAAAGTTGGTGGTAAGGTTACCTTTGCTACCGTTCTAGGTGTGTTAAACTTAGGTGTGGTTGTTGCCATTCTCTTATCACTTTTAGAGATTATTTAAGTAATGTAAGTTTCCGGTTGTAGATTTTCCTACAACCGGATTTTTGATAAAAAAGGAGTATTACATGGAGCAAAAAAAGGAAGTTTGGGTAGTGGGACATAAAAATCCGGATACGGATTCTGTTTGTGCCGCAATTTCCTATGCATATTTAAAAAATAAAACGGATCATGGACATTACATTCCTATGAAAGCGGGAGATATTAATAGTGAGACTGCCTATGTTTTGAAACGTTTTGGAATGGAAGAACCGGAAACCGTTACCGACGTGGGAACCCAGATTAAGGACATTGAATTGCGCCATACAAAGGGAGTAAGCGATCATTATTCTTTGAAGAAAGCTTGGGAATTGATGCGTACCGAGGATGTTGTTACCCTACCTATCGTAGGAGCAAACGACATGCTTCAGGGTGTCATTGTCAATGGTGATATCGCTTATTCTTATATGGATGTTTACGATAACCGTGAATTGGGGCGTGCAAGAACCCAGTATAAAAATATTATTGAAACGTTGCAGGGACATATGCTTTGCGGAAATGACCACGGATATTTTATCAGAGGAAAAGTAGTGGTTGCTTCCGGAAGTAGGGAAACCCTTGGCAATGATATTGATATGGATGACTTGGTTATTATGGGAAATATCAAGGAGCGTCAGCTCATTGCCATTGAAAATAAGCCTAGTTGTATTATAGTAACCGGAACCACCATTGTGGACCCGGAAATTATCGAAAAATGCGATGCCATCGAATGTGTTTTGATTACTACAGAGTTTGACTGCTTTACCGCAGCCCGTCTCATCAATCAAAGTATGCCTATTAAGCATTTTATGACCAAGAAAAACATTATTTCCTTTGACTTGGATGATTATGTGGATGACGTTCGTGAGGCAATGTCCGGTGTTCGTCATCGAGATTTCCCTGTATTGGATGAAAACCGTAAATATGTGGGAATGTTCTCCAGACGAAATCTGTTAAACATGCAGAAGAAAAAAATCATTCTGGTAGATCACAACGAAAAGACCCAAGCGGTAGATGGTATCGATCAGGCAGAAATTCTGGAAATCATTGATCACCATAAGATAGGTTCATTGGAAACCATTCAGCCGATTTATTTCAGAAACCAGCCTTTGGGATGTTCTTCTACCATTATTTATCAAATGTACGAAGAAAAAGGAGTGGAAGTAACACCTCAGATTGCAGGACTTTTACTTTCTGCCATTCTTTCCGACACCTTGATGTTCCGTTCTCCAACTTGTACGGAAGTGGACAAAAAGGTGGGAGCCCAGCTTGCAAAAATTGCAGGTGTGGATTATGAAGAATTGGCACTTCACATGTTTGAAGCAGGTAGTGATTTTGCCTCAAAGACCATAGATGAAATCTTTTACCAGGATTTCAAAGTGTTCCACGCTGCAGACAAAAACTTTGCTGTGGCTCAGATTTCTGCAGTTTCTAAAGCACAGTTGGATAGTATCTTTGACGAGCTTTGTGATTATATGAATACCGTTTTGGTAGATAAGAACTTGGATATGGTATATGTAATGCTTACGAATATCATTGACCAGAGCACGGAGCTTTTGTTCAGTGGAAAAGATTCCGATAGTGTGGTGGCAAATGCATTCGGCACAGAGACCCTTTCTGTAAGGGATACCGCTATTTTGCCCGGGGTCGTTTCAAGAAAGAAACAATTAATTCCACCAATAATGGAAGCTTTACAACAGTAGAGTTTGTGTACTATTTCGACGGATGAGAGGTTGACATTATATTCATAAATGATAGAATGTAAAGGTCGAAATTATTAAACTTTAAAGTGAGGAAAATTCAAGTGAAGAAAAAAGTCTTTTCTATTTTGGTAGAGAATACATCTGGTGTTTTAAGTCATGTTTCAGGTTTGTTTTCCCGTCGCGGATACAACATTGACAGTTTTTCGGCAGGAGTAACCGCCGATCCAAGATTTACCCGCATGACCATAGTTGCCAGTGGAGATGAACTCATTTTAGAGCAGATTGAAAAACAGTTGGCAAAGTTGGAGGACGTGGTAGACATTAAGGTTTTAGAACCTACCCAGTCAGTTACCAGAGAATTAATGTTGGTAAAAATCAAGGCCACAGAAGAATCCGATAACGTATTTTTCAGTTTTGCAGAACATTTGGAACAGTATCACGGAAAATCCGTTGACGTGGATTTGCCCAATGGTGTGGTCGTTGTTGAAATGACAGGAAACCACGACAAGTTGGATGCTTATTTGGCAGACTTACAGGCTGCCGGATACGAGATTTTGGAATTGGCCCGTACCGGTATTACCGGATTGTCCAGAGGAACAAAAGACGTTCGCTGTTTTGATTAAGTTAAATACCATCTGTAAAACACTTGGTTATTTATAAAAAAGTATGGTAGTAAAGCCATTAAGGAGGAAGAAGATTATGGCAAATGAAGCAAGAATTTTTTATCAGGAAGACTGTGACCTTTCATTTTTAGATGGAAAGACCATTGCAATTATCGGTTATGGTTCTCAGGGTCATGCTCATGCTCTTAACTTAAAGGAATCAGGATGCAACGTAATTATTGGTTTGTATGAAGGTTCTAAGTCTTGGGCAAAGGCAGAAGCTCAGGGATTTAAGGTATATACATCAGCTGAAGCTGCAAAGCAGGCTGACATTATTATGATTTTGATCAATGATGAGTTGCAGGCAGATTTGTACAAAAAGGACATTGAGCCCAACTTGGAAGCAGGCAACATGTTAATGTTCGCTCATGGTTTCAACATTCATTTTGGATGCATTAAGCCTCCGGCAGATGTTGACGTTACTATGATTGCACCTAAGGCTCCCGGACATACTGTTCGTAGCGAGTATCAGGAAGGAAAAGGAACTCCTTGTTTGATTGCTGTAGAGCAGGATGCTACAGGAAAGGCTTGGGATATTGCTAAGGCTTATGGTCTTGGAATCGGCGGAGCTAGAGCCGGATTATTGGAGACCACATACAGAACAGAAACAGAGACAGACCTTTTCGGTGAGCAGGCAGTACTTTGCGGTGGTGTTTGTGCATTGATGCAGGCTGGTTTCGAAACTCTTACAGAAGCAGGATATGATCCTAGAAATGCATACTTTGAATGTATCCACGAAATGAAGTTAATCGTTGACTTGATTTATCAGTCAGGATTCGAAGGAATGCGTTACTCTATTTCCAATACTGCTGAATACGGTGATTACATTACCGGACCTAAGATTATTACAGAAGAGACAAAGAAGGCTATGAAGCAGGTTCTTACCGACATCCAGGACGGAACATTCGCAAAGGACTTCTTATTGGATATGTCTCCTGCAGGAAAGCAGGTTCACTTCAAGGCTATGCGTAAGCTTGCTGCTGAACATCCCGCTGAGCAGGTAGGAAAAGAAATCCGTAAGCTTTACAGCTGGAACAATGAAGATTCTAAGTTGATCAACAACTAATCTTCATATTCGCGATAACATAGTAGATTCGGGCGTGGCTATTCGCCACGCCTTTATTACATCAAAATACAATTTAACTGACTGCGTTATCGGGTGGGATTATAGTTATAACCTTTGCAACGTGGATGCCGACTAATTTTCCTCGGCACCGTCGCCGCTTTACCTCATCCCGGTGAATGTCTGTAAGGCCTAAGCCGTTTACGAGCTTAGGCCTTACAGACATTCGACTAGTTGAGGTGAAGCGGCGTCGGTGCCGAGGAAAACTTGATGATACCCTCGTGCAACCAATAAGAGCTAACGCAGCCCACCGTCGGCACAGA
>JAILJP010000080.1 GCA_024694625.1 Lachnospiraceae bacterium
GGAGAGCAAATTAGATAAGGTGATTCATAAGGTTCATTTAGATGTGGATCGTAAAGGAACTAAGGCTGCATCAGTAACTATGGCAACTTTGATGGAAACCGGGGCACCGCCAAAACACGAAACGATTGTTTTGGACAGACCGTTTATCTATACCATTATGCATAATGAAACGGGCCTTCCGGTGATAGCCGGGGTGTGTAGTCGGATTTAAAGCCCTCGATTGTTTGAATATATGATATAATCAACGTGCTGTGTATATTCAAAACAAGTGGGGGATTATGTGTCGAAAGGTAAAAATCAGAAATTGGTGTAGAAGGGGACGGTTCTTTTGTCTTAAATCGGAACTTTCTAAGTCTGTAGAGCAGTTCTTTATGATCTAAAATTTCGGGGGATGGATGAAATGAAAAATGAGTCAGGAATGTATGGCGGTCTCTTTGATTTTAACGGGGATGGAAAACTAAACACATTAGAAAAATCTGCTGAAATGGATTATTTCGCGGATCAAGTAGAAAGCTCTAATCCTCAATCAAAACAGCTGTGTGATGCGGTTTGGGAAGCACTTGGTGGAAGTTTTGATCAAGATGGCAATCCAATCAGAGTTGAAGAGAGACAGGTGGAATTAACCTACGAGTTTGTTAAAAAAGAAGATTTATCAGGGGATACTCAAATTAATAATGAGACAGACAGCGATGCGTTAGATATAAGTGTTTCTCCCGAAGTTATTAATCAAATATATGAAATGGCGATTCGTGGAGAATTGACATCTGATGATGATCTGATGATAAATAAGCTGGTATTTTTATGACCCACCATAAAGAATAGTATAGGGATAGAAAGAAGAAAAATTCTTTCTATCCCTTTTTTGTTTGTAATTGGAGGTATGAACTATGGTTGTATTATGTATTTTGATTTTCCCGTTTGCGGTATTAGCAGAGCTTATGAAGATGAACAATGGTAGTGGAAGAAGAAGGACAAGATGGTATTAGGAGGGTTTTGTCATGATTACACTGTTCTTTATGTGGATTTTATGGGAAATGTTGAAATTGACATTGTTAATACTTTTTTGGTGTCTTACATTTCCGATTAGGGTGATTTTGTTACCGTTTAAATTATTCAAAATATAAAAATGTTTAAGGAGGAAGTTTATTATGGCAGGTTTTGGATTTGATGCAGGACAGATTATGGCAGAAGGAAAAAAGGGTGACATGTATGTAGTTATCCAGGTTGTGTTGACGGAGAAGTTCATTGGAACAGGTTCTGGAGTTTCCAGTCTAACAAATCTTCAGAAGACGATTAATGAGCAGGCAGCGAAGGGATATCGTTTACATACCATCTCGACGGTCTCATCTGGAACAAAGGGATTTATGGGTGGTGATAAGATCCAGGCAACCATGGTTTTTGAGAAAGTGATTTAATCGTATATGCTGGAAAGAATTGTATTCTGGATTAAGGGAATCATGATGCCGGAACGTGGATGCAGTGGATGCTGCATCCATTGTCGGTATTTTGAAGTATGTAAAACGGAAATGATTGCAATGTATGGAGAAACCACGATTATTCTGGATAAAAAGGAAACTTAGAACGAATTTGTACAAAAGTCGGATTTATAGACCTCGATTTTATGAATATATGCTATAATCAAATTGTTGCGTATATTCAAAACGAGGGGGATTATATGTCAAAAGGTAAAAACCAAAAATTAAAGCTTTACCGTCTATACTACTATTTGCTGAGAAAGACTGATGAAAACCACAGTGTTACTATGAAGCAAATCCGTGAGGAGCTGGAAAAGTATGACATTACTGCTGATCGGAAGAGCCTCTACAATGACATTGAGGAGACAAAGATTCTTGGCATAAAAGTTGAGGGACGTCAGATTGGTCGAAATTATTTTTATAGAGTGATTCAAAAACACTTTGAATTAGCAGAACTGAAGCTTCTGGTTGATGCCATTCAGTCTGCAAAATTCATTTCAGAGAAAAAATCCCGTGTTTTGATTAAGAAATTGGAAGAATTCGCTAGTGAATATGAAGCGCAGGAATTGCAGCGTCAGGTCGTAATGTCCGGACGTGTGAAGACTATGAATGAGAGCATTTACTATAACGTTGATGAAATTCATCATGCTATTGGTGAAAATCGCCGGATTACTTTCAATTATTGGAAATGGAATCTTAATAAAGAAATGATTCTAAAAAAGGACGGAAATCTTTATGAAGTTAGTCCATGGGCACTTTGCTGGGATGATGAGAATTATTATCTAATAGCATTTGATGAGAATGAGCAGAAAATCAAGCATTATCGCGTTGATAAGATGAAAAATATTACCATGACAGAAGACCTTCGAAATGGTCGTGAGCATTTTGAACATTTCGATGTGGCAGAATATATGAAGAGGAGTTTCGGGATGTTTGGAGGTGACTCTGAACTCGTGAAGCTTCGAGTGAAGAACGATTTGGTGGGAGTTATTATTGAT
>JAILJP010000102.1 GCA_024694625.1 Lachnospiraceae bacterium
TGGAATCCTTCTTTTGAAACCTCTTCCGAAGCAGATCGATGAAAAGGAAGTGGAAAGATGCATTGACCAAAGGAAGGATTTGGATGGAATCTCTCCTATGAATATGGCAAAGGTTTACGCGGGAGAAAAAGACGGCTTTGCCCCTTGTACTGCTGAAGCCGTGGTTGAGGTTTTGGATTATGCAGGAATTGATCTTACAGGAAAACGGGTTACGGTAATTGGACGAAGCCTTGTAATCGGAAAGCCGGTGGCACAGCTTTTAATTAGAAAGAATGCCACGGTTACTACCTGCCATACCAAAACATTGGATATGCCTGCTCGCTGTAAAGAGGCTGAGGTTTTGGTAGCGGCAGCAGGAGTTGCAAAGATGGTAACCGCTGATTACGTATCAGAGGATGCTGTAGTAATTGATGTGGGAATCAATGTGGACTCTGACGGGAATCTTTGTGGAGATGTAGACTTTGATGCTGTGGCAGAAAAGACTTCACTTATTACACCTGTCCCCGGAGGAGTGGGCAGTGTGACTACATCTGTGCTGGCAAAGCATCTGCTTCGTGCTGCGCAGATGCGCTAATAAATATGATAGTTATAGTTTCAAACTATAGTAACCATATATAATTGGCGTATACAGAGGAGTATATATGAAGATATTTAAAAAGCGAATTGCAATAGTGTTGACATTAGGTATTTTGCTTGGCGCTATAGCAGGGGGAATGTTTTCCTGCAAATCTGCAGCGGCATCTGACCCAAAAGATTACGGCGTGTTTATCGGAGTGGATTATAATTCTTTGTCTGCAAAGAAAAAGGATTCTTATATAAAAAAGATTGGCACATATAAGGAAGTGGTAATAGATGCTTCCTATTGGACTAAAGCAGATATCAAAAAATTAAAAAAGCTAAAAACGAAAAAAGTATATTCCTATATAAATATAGGCTCTATAGAAAACTTTCGAAGCTACTATAAAAAGTTTGAAAGTTATACTTTGGGGGATTATGAAAACTGGCCGGAAGAACGGTGGATGGATGTCAGTTATAAAAAGTGGCAAACTTATGTCATCAATACTCTGGCGCCCAAACTTTCCAAGAAGGGAATAGATGGATTCTTTGTAGATAACTGTGACGTGTATTATCACTACCGCAAGACAGGGATTTACAATGGACTTTCTTCTATATTAAAAGGTCTTCGAAAACTGGAATCTGTGGTTATCATAAATGGTGGAGACACTTATGTATCCAAAGTGATTTCGAAAAAGGATAAAAAGTATTTTACGGCAGTGAATCAGGAATGTGTTTACACTGTGATTAAAGACTTTGAAAAAGATAAGTTTCAAAAGCAGACGAAAGACGAGACAGATTATTTTGTTTCTTATTTAGATAAATGTAAAAAGAACAAAATCAACGTTTACATATTGGAATACACCAAAAGTAAATCTTTGAAAAACAAAGCTTATAAGAATGCAAAGAATAAAGGCTGGAAAGCATACGTGTCAAAAAAGGTTCAGTTGACATAAGTTGTGTGTAAAGAAAGTGGACAAAGACCTCTGAAATGTGGATGATAAACACCATATTTAGAGGTCTTTTTCATAAAAAATACAAGTTTGCAAATTGTATTAAAAAAAATACAAAAAAAGATGAAAAACTCTTGCCAGACTAGAAAACAGAAGGTATAATACCAATTGCTGTGACATTGATAGCTATGAAGCGTGAGGTTGCTACTTAAGCCTAGCCATAGGACTTACAGTAGGTTTTCCGTGGAGCGAATGTCAAGTTAGGAAACTGACGACAAGTCACTGTACAAACAGTATAAGGTCTATCAAGAGATAGAAACCAGCGTGTTGTGTCGCGTTGCGATTTAGGACACACACGGGAATGTGTACAGTCACCGCTTGTCGTACTACTACAAAGTGCGAAAAGGAGGCGACTTTTTTTATGGCAACTCAGGTTATGAGAATCACACTTAAGGCTTATGATCACGAATTGGTTGATGCATCTGCCGCAAAAATTATCGAAACTGTAAAGAAGAATGGAGCACAGGTGAGCGGACCCGTACCTCTTCCTACTAAAAAGGAAGTTGTTACTATCTTAAGAGCTGTTCACAAGTACAAAGATTCCAGAGAACAGTTCGAGCAGAGAACTCATAAGAGACTCATTGATATCTTAACACCTACCCAGAAGACTGTTGACGCATTGTCACGTCTTGAAATGCCAGCAGGTGTTTACATCGATATCAAAATGAAAAACAAGTAAGGAACTTTTTCTGTTCTAGAATGAACTATTCCGCCGACCGAAAGCAACTTAATGAGAACGACCGAAGGGAAGTTCGAATTTAGTGCGAGGCCGTTCTTTGAGATTAGCGAGAACAAGCGAAGCGCCGTTCGAGCTTAACGAAAAGAACTTCCTTATAAAAATTAAGTTCGAGTAAGTCGTGAAAAGTTCCTCTGTAGTTTAACAGGAGGTAAAAGATAAGATGAAGAAAGCAATCTTAGCTACAAAAGTCGGAATGACTCAAATCTTCAACGAAGAGGGAGCACTTATCCCTGTAACTGTTCTTGAAGCAGGTCCTTGTGTAGTAACACAGGTTAAGACTGTTGAGAACGATGGTTACGAAGCAGTTCAGGTTGGTTATGGCGATGCCAAAGTTAAAGTTACCAACAAAGATGCAAGTGGAAGCAAGAAAGTTTACAACAGACACGGAGTTAATAAGCCTGAAGAAGGACACTTCAAAAAGGCTGGCGTTGCTCCTAAAAAGTATGTAAGAGAATTCCGTTTCGAGAATTCTTCAGAGTATGAACTTGCTCAAGAAATCAAAGCTGATATCTTTGAAGCTGGTGATAAGATTGATGCAACAGCAATTTCTAAAGGTAAGGGATTCCAGGGTGCCATTAAGAGATTAGGACAGCACAGAGGTCCTATGGCTCATGGTTCTAAGTTCCATCGTCATCAGGGTTCCAACGGTTCTTGTTCTACACCTAGCCGTGTATTCAAGGGAAAAGGAATGCCCGGACACATGGGTAACGTTAAGGTTACTATCCAGAATTTGGAAGTTGTCAGAGTAGACGCTGAGAACAATTTGTTACTTGTTAAGGGTGCAGTACCCGGACCTAAGAAGTCACTTGTTACTATCAAAGAGTCCGTAAAGGCCGGCAAGTAATTCGAGAATCAGAAAGGAGGAGCTAGAAATGGCTACAGTATCCGTATTTAATATGGACGGTAAAGAAGTTGAAAAGATCGACTTAAATGATGCCGTATTCGGAGTAGAAGTTAACGAACATTTAGTTCATATGGCAGTTGTTCAGCAGCTTGCTAATAATCGCCAGGGAACACAGAAGGCAAAGACACGTTCTGAAGTTTCCGGTGGTGGAAGAAAGCCTTGGAGACAGAAAGGAACCGGACATGCACGTCAGGGATCTACACGTTCTCCTCAGTGGACAGGTGGTGGAGTTGTATTTGCTCCCACACCCAGAGATTATTCTTTCAAGCTCAACAAGAAGGAAAAGAGAGCTGCTTTAAAGAGCGCACTTTCTTCAAGAGTTTCAGAGAACAAGCTTGTTGTTGTAGATGAGCTTAAGTTTGATGAAGTTAAGACAAAGGAATTTGCAAAGGTATTAAAGAACTTAAACGTTGAGAAGGCTTTGGTTGTTATCAACGACAATGATGAAAAAGTTGTTATGTCTGCAAGAAACATTCCTACTGTTAAGACAGCATCTACATCTACAATCAATGTATTTGACATCTTAAAGTACAACACAGTTGTCGTAACTAAGGACGCTGTTAAGACTATCGAGGAGGTGTATGCATAATGGCAAACGTACAGTATTATGACGTAATCATTGAGCCCGTCATCACCGAAAAGAGTATGGCTGCTATGGCTGAGCGCAAGTACACATTCTTGGTTCATCCCGATGCCAACAAAATCATGATTAAAGAAGCAGTAGAGAAGATGTTCGAAGGAACAAAGGTTGAATCTGTTGCAACAATGAACAACCAGGGAAAGAACAAACGCCGTGGTTATGTAACAGGAAAGACTGCTGCTACAAAGAAAGCTATCGTTAAGCTTACAGAAGATTCTAAAGAAATTGAAATTTTCTCTGGCTTATAAAATGCAACTTCCCGCATAAGACGGGAAAGAGACTATAATACGTGCACACGTGATAAATGTGTAGAAGAAAGGAGAAAAAAATGGGAATTAAAAGTTATAACCCATATACACCTTCCAGAAGAAATATGACCGGTTCAGATTTCTCAGAAGTAACAAAGAAGACTCCTGAAAAGAGCCTTACTACTTCTTTAAAGAAGAATGCCGGACGTAACAATCAAGGTAAGATTACCGTTCGTCATCAGGGCGGTGGAAACAGAAGAAAATACAGAATCATCGATTTCAAGCGTAATAAGAAAGATGGTATCCCTGCAAAGGTTATCGGTATCGAATACGATCCTAACCGTACAGCAAATATCGCTTTGATCTGCTACGCAGATGGAGAAAAGGCATACATCCTTGCTCCTGCTGGTCTTACAGACGGAATGACCGTTATGAACGGACCTGATGCTGAAATCAAGGTTGGTAACTGCTTACCACTTGAAAACATCCCTGTAGGTACAATGGTACACAATATCGAGCTTTATCCCGGAAAGGGCGGACAGATGGTACGTTCTGCCGGAAACGCTGCTCAGCTTATGGCAAAAGAAGGAAAGTACGCAACACTTCGTCTTCCTTCAGGAGAAATGAGAATGGTTCCTATTATTTGCCGTGCAACAGTTGGTGTTATCGGAAACGGTGACCACAACCTTGTTAAAATCGGTAAAGCCGGACGCAAACGTCACATGGGTATCCGTCCTACTGTTCGTGGTTCCGTAATGAACCCTAATGACCATCCACATGGTGGTGGTGAAGGTAAGGCACCTGTCGGAAGACCTGGTCCTTGCACACCTTGGGGTAAACCCGCACTTGGTCTTAAGACAAGAAAGAAACACAAACAGTCTAACAAGCTTATCGTTCGTCGTCGTGACGGAAGAGCTATTAAATAAGGAGGATAGATACAAATGGCACGTTCATTAAAAAAAGGACCTTTTGCTGATGAGAGCTTATTAAAGAAGATTGATGCTATGAACGCTTCAGGTGACAAGTCTGTAATCAAGACATGGTCTCGTCGTTCAACTATCTTCCCTCAGATGGTAGGTCATACAATCGCAGTACATGACGGAAGAAAGCATGTACCTGTATATGTAACAGAAGACATGGTTGGTCATAAGTTAGGTGAGTTCGTAGCAACTAGAACCTACAAGGGCCATAAGAAGGACGAAAGAAAGTCCAAGTAAGACTTACTAATATTTGAAAGGAGGATTTACCATGGGACATAGATCACAGGTAAAGCGTGAGAGAAACGAACAAAGAGATACAAGACCTTCCGCAAAACTTTCTTA
>JAILJP010000087.1 GCA_024694625.1 Lachnospiraceae bacterium
GGATTTATTAAATCCGGTTCACTGCTTTTGGAATGTCCTATTTCCGAAATCAAAAACACCTCACTGGAAAACTTTTATTTTGAAGAATTCAAAAAAGGAGAAGCTACACTATGAAAAAAATATTAACTGCAGAAACAAAACGACGACTCACCTTCCCCCTGCTATGGTTGGAAGTCTTAACGATTATCGTACTTAACTACTATAACATTTTGCAAAGTGGATTCGGATTCACCGTAACTTCAAACTCTTTCCTATATGAAAATGCTATCGTTCTTTGCATATTGATTACATTAAACTGCACTCTCCACCTACGTGGAGAAAGAGAATACGGAACCCTGTCTGCTAAAATGTATTTGGGATATTCAAAAAAATCTGTTTATTTGGCAGAATCTATCATTTCTGTTTTTGAATGTCTGCTTCTTTGGATTACGGATATAGCCGCTACTTTTTTTTGCTGCGCTATTGCTCACTATGACTTAGAAATAACTCCAAAGCTGTTTATTACTGCCTTTTCTTATCTGGCACTTTTATGCTCTGTCAGTCAGCTGACAAATGCTCTCTCCATGACCTTATCCTCCCATGCTCTGGCCCTTCTCATCATAGTGGCTATCACCGCCCTTTTGATCTATTACGGTACCGAAATTACACATGGAATTATTCAGCCGAAACGTACCGATGTATTTTTTATGGATGGAAAAATGCACGACAATCCTCTGTATATTAGCGGTGCAAAAAGATTCTGGTACAAGCTGGAACTGATGTTATCTCCCTATACGCAGGCCTGCTATTTACCCCACCTCTTGAATCAGAGTAAAGGAGAAATCACTGCCACATCTTTTCGATTTTTTTCAAATCTTCTCCCATATCACATGGAGTTGATTTTTATAAATATCTTAGAATGTTTTTTGTTTACTTTTATTGGAAAAAAAGTTTTTCAAAAAAGGGATTTGCAGTAAATCTTTATCCTGCTCCTTCAAAGATGAACTATTAACAAAAATATCCATTCTATGATATGATATGGGTGTTTGTTAAAAAAAGGAGTATATTATGTGGATTGCCGATCATTGGAAAGACTATGAAGTCATCGACTGCACCTGCGGTGAAAAATTAGAGCGTTGGAAGAAATACATTCTTCTTCGTCCGGATCCCCAGGTCATTTGGAATACAAAAAGAAACAACAAAAACTGGAAGCATTTAAATGCTCATTATCACCGCTCTTCCAAAGGCGGTGGTGAATGGGAATTTTTCGATTTGCCGGAGGAGTGGACTATTCAATACACCCTTCCTATCGAAAAAACACTTACCTTCCATTTGAAACCCTTTTCCTTTAAGCACACCGGACTCTTTCCGGAGCAGGCTGCAAACTGGAACTGGTTTTCACAGCTAATAGCAAAGGAAGTAGAAAAGCGAGGCAAGGCTGCCATTGGAAAAGATGCAAGTCATCCTGTAAAAGTATTAAATCTATTTGCTTATACCGGAGGTGCCACTGTTTCTGCTGCTGCAGCAGGCGCTCATGTAACTCACGTGGATGCTTCCAAAGGAATGGTAAACTGGGCAAAAGAAAACGCTGTATCCTCCGGATTAGAGGATGCACCCATTCGCTGGTTGGTAGACGATTGTAAAAAATTTGTGGAAAGAGAAATCCGTCGCGGCAATCACTATGATGCCATTATCATGGATCCTCCTTCCTACGGTAGAGGACCCAAAGGAGAAATTTGGAAAATAGAAGAAGCCATCTATCCTTTAATTGAGTTATGTGCTCAGTTACTGACAGATGACCCACTTTTTTTCCTGGTAAACTCTTACACTACCGGATTACAACCGGCAGTACTTCATTACATGATTTCTACCGCATTAAAAAAATATGGCGGCGTAGTGGAAGCAGATGAAATCGGGCTTCCCGTAACCGACAGCGGGCTATATTTACCCTGCGGTGCCAGCGGAAGATTTTGGAGAGAATAATTTCATATCTTCTGGGACTTCCGCAACAAATCTCATAGGTTCAAATGTAATCGGGTGCACAAACTCCAGCGAATATGAATGGAGTGGCACCCGATTTATTTTTTCATAAACCGGATGATACAAATAGTCTCCCGGCAAAGGGTGTCCGATATAGCCCATATGAATTCGAATCTGATGGGTACGTCCCGTTTCCAGTTTTAGTTTCAAAAGAGAATATCCATCCCTTGCCTTTAGCACCTGATAATGTGTCACTGCAGGTTTTCCATTTTCTGTCACGCATCGCAAAATAGCCGAACCTTCCACTCGGCCAATGGGAGCATCCACACTATGCCACTTTTCGTCCACTTCCATCTCTCCGCAAACAAGCGCCCGATACTCCCGCTTGATTTCACGATTCTTTACTTCTTTGGAAAGAACAGCTCCGGAAAGCATATTCTTTGCCACAATGGTAAGGCCGGAAGTCTCTTTGTCCAAACGGTTCACGCATCGGAAAACAATCTCTTCGCCTTTTCTTTTTAAATAAAAAAGGATGGCATTTGCCAGGGAATCCTCATAGTGTTTCGGAGACGGATGAATGGACATTCCTGCCGGCTTATTTACCACCAGAATATCATCATCCTCATAAACCACATCTATCGATACATCTAAGGGTCTTAAATTCATTGAAGGTGTCTGCATTTCTTCAATGGTCACTTCCAACACATCTCCAGGAACGAGAGGTTTATAGAGGGGAATTGCTTCCCCATTCTTTTTTACATTCTCCGGATTTTGTTTTAACTGGGATCGCACCGCCTTTGGGTAACGCTTTTCTTTTAAAAAGTTGCGAATATCTTTATACTCTTTTTCGATTTGATAGGTTATTTTTCTGTCCATACACTCCACTATAGAAAAATGAACTATCCATTCTGCGGATAGTTCATCTTTATTTTTATAACATTTTTCTCTTTCGCAACACTACCATTGCCACAATACAAAGCACAAAGGTTGCTACACAAATGATTCCGAAACCATGAGGCGTTGCAGAAAGAGGCATCCACTTACCGGATACATTCATTCCCCAAAGGCCTGAGATAATGGTAGGAATGCTCATTACAATGGTGATGGCTGCCAAGTATTTCATGGCATTGTTCAAACGGTTATTGATTACTGTGGAAAGAAGTTCTCTGGTACCATTGATAATGTCTCGATAAATCTGAGTCATTTCAATCGCCTGTCGATTCTCAATAATCACATCTTCCAAAAGTTCCTGATCTTCTTCATACTGACGAAGACGACCATATCTGGTCAAACGATCCAACACAACTCCGTTTGCTCTAAGAGACGTTGCGAAGTAAACTAAATTGGATTCCAATTCGTGAAGATCTACCAAATCCACATCTTCTGTATCCTGATCGATTCGTTCTTCAATCTCGGTACGCTTTCTGTCAATGGAACGAAGCAAACTCTGATATACCATACTGGCGTTAAACAAAATCTGATAAGTAAAACGCATCTGCTTCTTGGTAGAAAACTCTCTGACTCTTTGATCAATAAAAGAACGAAGCACTGCCGTTTCCTCGGAACAAACCGTAATCAAAACATCTTCCTTTACCAAAATACCTAAAGGGATAGTGGTATAGGTGTGTCGATTGTTACGAACTTCCGCTGTAGGAATATCCACGATGATTAGCGTATAATCATCTTCCAAACTCATACGGGAACTTTCTTCATCATCCAAAGGCGCCCGCAAGTCGGCGATATCAATATGATGTGCTTCTGCCACATTGGCACATTCCTCCAGGGTTGGATCTGTAAGCTTTATCCAGCATCCTTCCTCATAGGATTCAATTTCACGGATTACTCTGTCATCCGTCTTGTACATATTTAACATAGTTTCACCTCTTCATTTCTTCAGAAGAAGTGAACTATAATTCATCGCAATTTTTACACAAAAATAGCGCCGTTACTCCCGGCGCAAAAACACTTAACGGAATAACAGTTCACTTCCACTGATGGTCTTTACTTTTGTCCCTCGTATATGCCCGTCACTATCCATGAACTGTTCACCGCCTTTCTTATCTTTTTGTGGCATGCCACTTATATTCCAATAATAATTTATAGGGATTTTCCCCATGTGTCAACCCATCTTTCCCATTTTATCCACAAG
Organism: Lachnospiraceae bacterium; assembly: GCA_024694625.1. Classification (GTDB taxonomy): domain Bacteria; phylum Bacillota; class Clostridia; order Lachnospirales; family Lachnospiraceae; genus JAILEN01. Next base: position 4,109 of record JAILJP010000087.1, read on the forward strand.
AAATCAGATAAATTGGTACAACTCCTTGGGTGTATCAATAATCGCAATATGGTCTTCTTTTTCCAAAACATCTCTGCCTCGGAAGCCCCAGGTTACCAACACACAATCTAATCCTGCATTCTTTGCAGTCTGACCATCCACGTCAGAATCTCCCACATAGAGTGTCGTCTCGGCTTCTGCATCCAAGCGCTTAAGAGCCTCCATAGGTGCATCCTTTGCCGGCTTCACGCGACGACCTTCTCCGTCTCCGATAGCAGCCTGTATCAGCCCCGGAAAATAATACTCTGCCAGTTCTGTCACTGCAGGCTGTTGCTTGTTAGATACAATACCCACTTTTACTCCCTGACGCTTACACTCCTCCATAAACGCCACAATCCCATCATAGGGCTTGGTCTCAATTCTAGAATGAGGTGGATAATAATCCTGATACTCCTGAAACTGTTTTTCAAACGTAGGATTTTTTTGTCCACCGGGAATAGCGCGGGTCATAAGCATCTTCATACCATTTCCCACAAAGCTCCGAATGGCTTCGATATCATGCTCCGGTTCATTGTTGGTTCGAAGCACATAGTTCACCGCATCCTTTAAATCCTCTAAGGTATCCAAAACGGTACCATCCATATCAAAAAGAATTGTCTTATACTTTTTCATGTTATTTTCCTTCCGTCAAATTCACTGCCCAAGTTCCACTTCGCATCATCAAATATCCGATAACGCACTTGATTACTTCCGTGGAATTCACAAGAATATACATGTAAATCATAGGCAAGCTGGTAAAATATGCAAGAGCCAATGCAAGAGGAATATTTATAATCCACACAAAGCAGGAATCAAAAATAAAAGTTATACCTGTCCGTCCACCGGAACGAAGTGTGAAATAACTGGCATTGGTATACGCATAAAAAGGAGAGAATACTCCCGCAGCCATAATCAGATATTTCGCCAAAGTTCGAATCTGATCTGTGGTGTTATAGATTAAAGGGAAGAACCCGGATGACGCAAACAGAAGTGCTCCTGTGCCTACACATACCAATACGGAGAATGTAGCCAAACGTGTCGCATCCGCTTTTGCTTTTTCAATCTTACCGGCTCCCAAAAGCTGTCCTAACATAATAGCGATAGCGCTTCCCATAGCAATAAAAGCCACATTAAATACGTTGGCTATGGTGTTTGCAATATTTAATGCCGTAACGGAAGACAATCCACGAAGAGAATAGCTTCGTACCAGCATGGTTTGTCCTGCCGCCCACAAGGTTTCATTTAACAAAAGGGGAATCGCCTTAGGTACAATGGTAAACACCATTTCCATTGGCACGTCAAAAACATTGGCATAGGCTCCCACAATGAATTTGTTTCGTTCCACATGTTTATGGGTCCAAATACACACTACCAAAAACTCCACGCAGCGAGCCGCTACTGTAGCAAAGGCCGCTCCCCGCACCCCCATGGCAGGTGCTCCGAATTTTCCGTAAATCAAAACATAGTTGCCCACCAGATTCACTACTACCGCAGCAAGACCTGCCACCATAGGCACAAAGGTTTCTCCGGTGTTTCTAAGGGTGTTGGCATACACCTGTACCGCCACAAAAGGTATCATTTCAAACATCATTACCCAAAGATATGCATGGGCAAAGGCAAGTGTCCCTTCTACAGAACCGCCGCCGGAATCCTGGGTAAGAAAGCGAATCACTATGGAATCTCCCAATGTAATAAACACCAAAAATCCAACTGCGATAACCGCAACACCAACAATCAACTGCATGCGAAAGGTTTGACGCACACCCTTGGTATCGCCTTTTCCATAGTACTGGGCGGTGAAAATACCGATTCCCGACAAGGCGCCAAACACGCAAAGATTAAATACAAACATCAACTGATTCACAATGGCAACTCCGGAAATAGGGTCCGTTCCCAGCTGTCCCACCATGATGTTGTCCAACATATTAACGAAGTTGGTAATCCCATTTTGAATCATAATGGGAATTGCCACTACCAATAGTTTGCTATAAAATTTTTTATCTCCAAAATATTTATTCATTATATCGTCCCACGTATCTGCTTAAGCAGTCTTATAAAGTCATTTTTTCCGTAAATCTTTGGACAGGGATACAAGGGATTTGCCTCTTTTGCAGCCCACCCTGCCATAGTAGGGAAATCCTTTTCCTGCAATTGTGAAAAATTGGAAGGAATTTCCATACGTTCATTCATCTTTTTGATTTCTTCAATGAAGGCTTCTGCCTTTTCCTTTTGTGAGCCCTCTTCCTTTACTCTGGTAATCTCCGCAAGTCGAGCCAAAGGTCCATATACCTTCGCACCGTAGTCATAAAGTACATAGGGAAGAACCACAGCATTTGCCAGTCCATGAGGAACATGATAAAGACCTCCTATGGTATGGGCAATGGCATGGACATTTCCTACGCAAGAAACCGTAAATGCCTGTCCCGCCTTAAAGGAAGCAATCAACATTTCCTCCCTTGCTTCCATATCGTTTCCATCTTCATAGGCCTTAGGCAAAAACTCAAAAATTGCCTGCACGGCATCTTCGCAAAGTTCTTTGGTATCCTTTGTATGGTAGGTCTTATTTAAATAGGCCTCTACCGCATGAGTTAGTGCGTCCATTCCTGTTTGTGCCGTAAGTGCCGGAGGCAATGAAACGGTAAGATTGGGGTCCAAAACCGCATAATCCGGGCAGAGATTTCCATCATTAATAGAATACTTTCTTCCTGTTTCATCATCTGTCACAACAGCCGCTACTGTAGTCTCCGAACCGGTTCCGGAAGTGGTAGGCACCGCAATAAACAAAGGAATCTTTTTCCCAACCTTCATCAAGCCACCTAATTCGCTGATTTTTTTATCCGGACGGGCGACCCCCGCTGCTGCCGCTTTTGCAGCATCCATGTTGGAGCCCCCACCAATGGCAATGAAGCTGTCACAATGGTTCTGTTCATACATCTCCATCATTTCCACAGCCTGAGAAACCTTCGGATCCGGTTCTACCTTGTCATAGACACTGTATTCCCCCTCCATGTTATGAATCATCGCAGAAAAGAATTCACTTTTCGCAATACGAGGTCCCGTCACTATCAACGGATGCTTCGCACCCCTTTGTTCCAAAATCTCCGGAATTGACAAAAAAGCGTCCACTCCCTCAATTCGTTCGGGAAATGCAATTTTCATATTCTTGATGACAGGAGCCATTACCCCCTGCGCAATTCGATTTCCAATTATTCCAAATAAATTCATAAAACCCTCTACTGTTTCTTCTTTTTACGAAAAGTTATTTTCCCGTAAGCCGTCTGCTCTTTTACAATCTCATAAGCATCCTCTGGTGCCTGCTTCTCTTTTTCATATTCCACAATCACCTTTTGGATATCTTCTTCGGATGCCGGGAACAACAATTCCTTTTGAATCTCTTCCACACTCCGGCCTAAGTCATACAGATGCCGAATCGCTCCACCGTTGGCGGAATCCTTCATGAAATTGTGCAGCGCATTTTGAAAATGTTCTTCCGACATAAACGCTCTCCGTAAAAATTACTTTTTAATCTTATCCATTACTATAATCAGTTCTTCACTCTTGTTTTCAACTCCTGCAAAAACGAGATCAGTTCCGGCGAACAATTGGCTTTGATGATGTTATACGCCTGCATCTTACTAATATAAAGATAGAAATTTGTTTTTGTTTCTTGCACCGCAAATAACTCATCATATTGAATGACTTTGTTTCCCCTTTCACTCAATTCTTCAAATTCATTTTCGCGAAACCGAAAGGTGGTAACGTCCTTTTGTATCATTTTGTTTGATTCATAAGATCGCTTTATTTGTCTATTCATTGAAAAATACAGAAAGACCGGAAATAAAATGCATGCCAATCCAAATGTAAATATCCAACTATCACGATTCAACAATGCTGATACAGCTACACCAATCAAAAGAACAATTTGTAAAACAATAAAAGTTACCATAGAAGTTCTACTTACAGCAACCAAACTCGCATAATTCAACTTCTTTATCTCTTCATATGTCCATTTCGTTTTTGTCTCATACATCATGTTTCATTATCCCTTCAAGCAATTTTCTAACACCGCCAAGTCCTCTTCTGTGGTAGACCAACTGGTCACAAAACGAACTACGGTGTGTTCTTTGTCCGGTTTACTCCAAACCGTATAAACCACTTTATCCTCAAATAGTTTCAACATCTCATTTTCCACGATTACAAACTGCTGATTGGTAGGCGAATCAATAAAAAACTCCAGTCCGTATCGCAAAAACGTTTCTTTTAATCTTTCCGCCATCTCCATTGCATGACGACTGATTTCAAAGTATAAATCCTCCGTAAACAAGGTATCAAACTGAATTCCAAGAAGTCGTCCCTTTGCAAGAAGAGCCCCATGTTGTTTGATATGTGTCACAAAGTGTTTTGGTTTCTTTCCTTTTGTAAAGACTACCGCCTCACCACAAAGAGCACCCACTTTTGTCCCACCAATATAAAACACATCACAATAGTTTGCAATGTCATTTAGTGTTACATCCGTCCCCTTGCTCATCAAACCATATCCAAGTCTGGCTCCATCCATAAACAATAAAAGACCGTGCTTTTTACAAACCTCAGAAAGCGCCTTTAATTCTTCGTTTTTGTAAAGGGTACCATATTCTGTAGGATGGGAAATATACACCATACCTGGAATCACCATATGCTCATAGGATTCATCGTTATAAAAAGCTTCCATATAAGCATCCAGCTCTTTTGCCTTTATTTTTCCATCATGTTCCGAAAGTGTAATCACCTTGTGTCCTGTATATTCCACCGCTCCGGATTCATGGACGTTAATATGCCCCGTTTCAGCGGCTATCACCCCTTCATAGGACTGCAACATCGAGGAAATAATCAATGCGTTGGTTTGGGTTCCTCCAACCAAAAATTCCACATCTACATCATCTCTGCCAATGACCTTTTTGATTTTTTCTTTGGCACTCTGGCAATAAACATCCTCGCCATACCCCGGCAAAGGTTCTAAATTTGTCTCTCCCAACCGTTTCAAAATCTCCGGGTGCGCTCCCGTTGTATAATCACTTGCAAATGATACCATATACTTCCTCACATTCTATTTCATAATTAAAATAATGATAGCATGAAATTAAATTTTGTAAACAAAAAGAAGAGATTGTCTAGATAGACAATCCCTTCTTAGATTTAAATCTTTTTATGCTTCTACTACATCATCTTTATGACGTTCTCGAAGTTCATCTGCCAACTCAATGGTCTCTTTCTTTCCTAAGGTGTATCCGAAGTGCATCAAAAGTGCCATCGCAAGATACATAATGAAAGGAACCAAAGTTGCCAAAGTATAAATACCGTTATTTACAGAATCACTCTGAACAATAACCTCTGTTGCATCCTTAGAAGATACATAACCAATTCCTGCAAGAAGTGCGTTAAATCCAACACCTGCTACCGTCTGACCCATCTTTCTGAAGAAGGAGAAGATTGCGTAAGAGGTACCCTCTTCTCGTTTTGCAGTAAGTTTTTCCTGATAATCAATGGCATCAGAAACAATCGCCCATACTTCCATCGTAAAGAAGGTAAGTCCGATTCCTGTGATAAACAAACATGCCAAAAACAGATTTGGATTGGGAATCTTTACAAAGTACATAATTAAATAAGTAGCTGCTGCAAGATATGCACCAAAGGCACATAATTCTTTTTTACCAAACTTCAATACCAGCTTATTCAAAAATGGAATAAACAATGCCATAGGCAAATAAGTACATACAGCAACCAATGCTTGCTTTCCTGGAGTTCCGTAATAGTTCTTGAACAAATATCCGTTGGCAGTGTTGGTAAACATATTACCTGCTATCAAAAGCATACTTGCCAGTGAAAGAGTAATGAAGGGACGGTTTCTCAATAAAGAGCCCAAAACCTTCCATACACTCTCGCCTTTTTCCTTTGCCGGAGCAATGACAGTTTCGCGAGTCAAACGATAGTTTAACTGATATGCCAAAATCTGGAACAATACAATTACTAAGATTCCGGCAAACAATTTGTGGCCATCCAAGTACTTTGCTCCGTTATCCGCAACAGAGTAAACCACCAAGGGAAGGATAACGCTTCCTGCCATCTGTCCGATTCCTGCACCAAAGGTACGGGCCATGGAAAGTGTGGAACGCTCTTTGATATCCTGAGTCATTACAGTTGCCATGGAGCCATAAGGAATGTTTACACCGGTATACATCATTCCATAGAAGATGTAGGTAATGTAGGCATAAATCAAAAGCTGACTCTGATTCAATCCCGGGAAGAAATCATAGATTGGTAAAAACAGTAAAATCAATGAAATAATCATCGGGAATGAGAAAAAGTAAATCCAAGGACGAAATCTTCCTTTTGGATTGGGTTTTCTCGAATCCACAAATGCTCCCATCATAGGATCGTTAATGGCATCCCAAAGTCTTGCCACCAAGAATAAAATAGTAAGCTTTGCTGCATCAATTCCGAATACGTCTGTATAGTACATATTCAAGAATGATCCAATTACACCGAAGGCCAATACTCCACCGGTGTCACCCATTGCATAGCCGAATACATTTTTCGCCGTAAGTTTCTTTGTGTTCGTTTCGCTCATTTTGCTACCCCTTTTCTAGTTTGTTAACCTTATCCTAAAACCCTCTTAGTCGAATCCGTTGTAGTCACTGGGAATGTAGTCCTCTTTTGCCCATCCGTAAGAATAGCGAACTGCTTTATTCCAGCCTTTACGCTTGGTATTTCTTTCTTCGTCAGACATTTCCGGCAAGAATACCTTATCCAGCTGAACATTTTTTACTACTTCCATTACACTGTCCCAATACCCTACAGCAAGTCCTGCCAAATATGCAGCACCCAATGCTGTTGATTCAATGGAAGCCGGACGGTTTACCGGGCGATTCAACATATCAGCCTGGAACTGCATCAGGAAGTTATTTGCTGATGCTCCACCGTCTACCTTTAAGGTACGAAGTTCAATTCCGGAATCTGCTTTCATGGCATCAATTACGTCGCATACCTGATAAGCGATAGATTCCAATGTTGCACGAATAATATGGTTCTTATTGGTACCACGGGTGATTCCCACAATACATCCTCTCGCGTACTGATCCCAATGAGGCGCACCCAAACCGGTGAAGGCAGGTACCACATAAGTTCCGTGAGTTCCCTTTGCTTTTGAAGCCCAGTATTCAGAATCTTCTGCAGAATCAATCATACGAACTCCGTCACGCAGCCACTGCAATGCAGCTCCCGCTACGAAGATAGAACCTTCCAAAGCATAATTTACTTTTCCATCAATTCCCCATGCAATAGTGGTAAGCAATCCGTTTTTGGAAAGTACGGGCTTTTCACCTGTATTCATAAGTAAGAAACCACCGGTTCCGTAAGTATTCTTTGCTTCACCTTCTGCAAAACAGGTCTGGCCAAAAAGTGCAGCCTGCTGATCACCTGCAGCTCCGGCAATGGGAATTTCCCCACCGAAGTAACTGGGGTCTGCATAACCGTAAATGCAGCTAGAAGGCTTTGCTTCCGGAAGCATACTTTCGGGAATGTTTAATTTCTCTAAGATTTCCTTATCCCATTCCAAGGTGTTAATGTTAAACAACATGGTTCGGCTGGCATTGGAATAATCTGTAACATGGGCCTCACCCTTTGTTAATTTCCAAATCAACCAAGTCTCTACAGTACCAAATAACAACTCGCCTCTTTCAGCTCGCTCTCTGGCACCTTCCACATTATCCAAAATCCATTTCACTTTTGTTGCAGAGAAGTATGCATCAATAATCAATCCGGTTTTCTGACGGAAGAAATCTGTTAAACCTTCCTGCTTTAATTCATCTGCAATCTTTGATGTACGACGACACTGCCATACAATAGCGTGATACACCGGTTCTCCTGTGTTCTTATCCCAGACAATAACGGTTTCACGCTGGTTGGTAATACCGATTCCGGCAATATCGGAAGCCTGAGCTCCCACCTTTAACATAGCCTCCACAGCTACACCCAACTGAGTAGACCAGATTTCATTTGCATCATGCTCCACCCAGCCTGGATTGGGGAAATACTGTTTAAATTCCTTTTGTGCCATAGACACGATGTTTCCCTCATGATCAAATAAAATACAACGATTGCTGGTGGTTCCAGCGTCTAATGCCATAATGTATTTTGACATTTTTACCCCTCCTAAAAATAATCATTTCCTACGTCATTTCACTAAAAAAGGGTGCAAGAAAAAAACATTTCTCTTACACCCGAATCTCCATAAGAAATTTAATCATACTCAATATCTTTCACAAGAATATATTAACGCAATTAATTAATTCGGTCAATATGTATTAGGTGAATATGTATAAAAAATCCCTTACTTTATTCTTTTTTATGTGAATTTTTTCACGAAATATGCTACTGTTGATAATTTTACTAAAAGCTTTTGTTCTCTAAGCTACACTTTATATAACAAAAGCTTTTGTTCGTGCCATCACATCCTGCAGCACCAAAATATTTTGCTCTACATCATCGCATTCCAAAGAATGATTGCATCTTGGATAGTTGTAAAGAGATATTTCCATCTTGGAAACTTTCTCCCTAATCACATCTAAATCAGACCAAGGATCTGCATCTCCAATAAACGCCAACACATTTTGGGAGTCAAAGGAAAATGTGGCTTCTACCGGCGTATACCAAATCTGCTTTGCATTGATTCGATAATCCGATACGTACTTTGCTGCAGCTACAGTTCCTATGCTTTTGCCAATGAATAAAACCTCTGTGTAAGCAGAAAAGTCCATATCGGACAACTGTTTCTCTGTTTGCGCAAAGGCAATCTCTGCGGCCCGACGCATCATGGAAGCATCCCCTTGAATTTTTGTAGGCATATCTTCATAGGAGATATGTATCACTTCATATCCTAATTGCACTACCAGCTTTGCAGCGTAGTATAATAGAGGCTTGTCTTCATGATAGCCAATCCCCGGTAGTATCACTGCTAATTTCTTTTTCATCTATTTATCCTCTTCAAAAAATCCATAGTTAAGCATGTCATTGTAGCTGGCATTAGCAGCTTCACTGGCCTTCTTCTCTCTCCACCGCTCAATATCACTGCAGATAGCAAGCATCTCATCCACAATCAACTCTTCACTGTTTGGCTTCACATTGTACAAATAACCCAGCATCCGCTCCATAGCCCTTGGACTGCCCAATTGCTTTGCGATAGCTTCACCCAGTTCATCCCGAAATCCCAGGCTTCGAATCGCCTGCACTAATTCATCTTTACTCTTTACCCATTCTCTACGATAATCCATTTTCTATTCTTCCTTATCCTTACGCAGCAAATCCCTCAATGCATCTGCCAAAATCTTAGCATCCGCTTCTTCCATCTTCTTCACCTTTGGATTTTCTTTTATCTTAATCGGAGGTAGCTCCACCACATCTCCCGGCTTTATTCTTTTCTTATCACCCATAACAATCCCTCACATCTTATGCTGATATAACATCATTCCATCTTTTATAATAATCTTATCCTCTCAATGAAAGCATATAACTATTTCATATATACATCATACGAAACCTTTTATATTCTTTCAATTATAATCCATAGTATATAGAAGCTGATTATACCTCGTTTGATTTGAGCAATAGTTTTAAAAATAGTTTTCTTATCTTTTCTGGTGAGGAATGACCTTTTCCTCGTTTCATTTGAGTGGAGAGTTTAGAAAAATAAAAATACGTTTTGCCAAGTAGATGCACGAGACGCCAGGGATGGCGTCGAGAATTCCGCAATGAAATGGATTGACATTTAGGAATGGTGCATCTAATGCAAAACGTATTTTGTAATTTTTCTTAACGAAACACTATAGGAAACGAGGAAAAGGTCATCCCACCAGAAAAATATAAAACCCTATTTCCTTAAATCAATATTTCGAATGGCATTTCTCACAGAAAGCACGCGGGAAGGACTAACAGAAAGCTCATCCACTCCCATACGAAGGAAGGTCTCCGTCAAAGTGGTGTCCGCTCCAAGTTCTCCACAGATACCAACCCAAGCGCCACCTTTGTGACCATTTTCCACTGTCATCTGAATCATCTTCAAAATTGCAGGATGATGTGAGTCGTAGAAATTGTCCAATGCAGGATTCTGACGGTCAATTGCCAATGTATACTGGGTCAAATCGTTGGTTCCGATGGAGAAGAAATCTACTTCCTTTGCCAATTCCTCTGTAATCATAACCGCTGCAGGAGTTTCAATCATAACACCGATTTCTACTTCGCCGTAAGGAATTCCCTGCTCTTCTAATTCCTTCTTTACATCTTCTACGATTTCTTTGATGCGATGAACTTCATCCACAGAAATAATCATAGGGAACATAACGGAAATTTTTCCGTAGTAGCTAGCTCTCCACAAAGCTCTCAACTGGGTTTTAAATACGTCCACTCTTTCTAAGCAGATACGAATGGCACGATATCCCATAGCAGGGTTGTCTTCTTTTTTCAAATCGAAGTAATCCACCTGCTTGTCCGCACCGATATCCAAGGTACGGATAATGACCTTTTTGCCGGCCATGTTTTCCGCAACGGTACGGTATGCCTTGAACTGCTCCTCCTCAGAAGGATAGTCAGAAGACTCCAGATATAAGAACTCGCTTCGGAACAATCCGATTCCACCGGCATCGTTTTTCAACACATCTGCTACATCGCCAACACTACCGATATTGGCATAGAGATTGATTTTGGTACCGTCTAAGGTAACGTTTTCTTTTCCTTTCAGTTCCAAAAGAAGACGGGCTTTTTCCTCTTCCTCTTCTTTCTTCTTCCGATACTTTGCCAAAGTCTCTTCATCAGGATCAATGATTAGCTTTCCAATAAAGCCATCAACAATTCCCATTTTTCCTTCCACGTCCTCTGGATAGTTGATTCCAATCAACGCGGGAATATTCATGGTACGGGCAAGAATCGCCGTATGAGAATTGGTGGATCCCAACTTTGTAACAAAGGAAAGAACCAAAGACTTATCCAACTGTACCGTCTCAGATGGAGCCAAATCTTCTGCCAATAAAATGACAGGCTCAGTGGAATTGATTCCACCTGCTACCACACCGGATAATACGTCTACCACGCGGTTGGAAATATCCTTAATGTCCGCTGCTCTTCCTCTCATGTATTCGTCATCCATTGCAGCAAACATCTGAGAGAAGTTATCTCCTGTTGTAGCAACGGCATATTCTGCATTTACGCCCTGAGAGCGAATGATATTCTCTACGGATTCCACGTAATCCAAATCGTCCAACATCATCTGGTGAACTTCAAATACCATAGCATTGGCTTCGCCTACTTCTTTTAGGGCTTTTTCATATAGCTGTCCAAGCTGTTCTTTTGCTGTTTCTTTTGCTGTTTGAAAACGTGCTACTTCTGCTTCGGTGTCCTCAATCTTCTGTCGTTTCACAACGTTATCTTGTTTTTGATAAATCGAAAGTTTTCCAATGGCCACACCACCGAAAACACTTTTTCCAATTAATTCCATAAAGAGCCTCCGTTTTTGTGACAAAAGGGTAGTTTGGCATGTGTCAAACTACCCTCTTTTCATTTTATAAATTTTCTTTAAGGAAAGCTTCCAACTTCTCAGCTGCTTCAGCTTCCTGATCACCGTCGCATTTTACAACGATTTCTTCGCCCTGTTTCACTCCAAGGCTCATTACTCCCAGGATACGTTTCGCATCAACATCCTTTCCGTCTTTGCCCACAGTGATGGAGCAAGGAAATGATGCTGCCTCCTTTACGAAAATTCCTGCCGGTCTGGCATGTACTCCCTGAGGATCTGTAATAGTGTAAGTAAATTCTGTCATAATTCTTCTCCTTTTATGATATTGTAAAAACCCTATCTACATTATACCAACCCTGCCTTGGATGTGAACATCTTTTTATGCGTTTTCAGAGTCCTTCTTTAATACACCTAACAAGAACATGGTTACCAATGAACCTACTGCCCAAGCAAGGATATAAAGGATCGGCTTTCCTACAGTTGCGAATACGAAGATTCCACCGTGAGGAGCCATTAATGTACATCCAAATACTGCTGAAAGTAATCCGGCAACTCCGGCACCTGCCATTGTAGCGGGGATTACATGTCCGGGATCTGCTGCTGCAAAAGGAATTGCACCTTCTGTAATGAAGGAAGCACCCATTACCAAGTTAGATACCCAGCTGTCTTTTTCTGCCTTTGTAAACTTCTGAGGGAATACGCGGCAAGCTAATGCGATACCTACAGGAGGTACCATACCACCAACCATAACTGCTGCCATTGAAATGTAAGCTGCTGTAGCTACGGAAGGATCATCCTGTGCAAGTGCAAGCATTCCGGTACCGAATACGTAAGCAGCCTTGTTGATAGGACCACCCATATCGATAGCCATCATAGCTCCAAGGATAAGTCCCAAAAGCCAGATGAGGTTTGCTGCGTAAAGCATCTGCAATCCTGCAGAAAGTGCGGTATTAATTGCACCGATAATCGGGTTAAAGATGAAGCACATCAAAACACCAACAATGAAGATACCGCAAAGAGGGTAAATCAATGTAGGACGAATTCCCTGAAGTGCCTGAGGAAGTCCCTCAGTAACATTCTGCAACCAAAGTACTACAAATCCGGCTACAAAACCGATTACAATACCGCCTAAGAAACCGGATACGGTATTTACGCCGTCTGCACCAAATGCAAAGGACATAATGAATTTTGAGAATCCACCGTTGGCAGATCCAAGGTCTGTCCAAGTATTGATGTAATCAGCGATTGCTGCATTACCGGATGAAGCAAGTAAACCACCGGTGAAACCAACTGCAAGACCGGGACGGTCTGCAATAGAGTAAGCAATATATCCAGAAAGAACGGGAACCATAAGTCCCATAGAAAGGCCACCAACATATTTCAAGAATGCAGCCAAAGGTGTAGCACTACCGAAAGCTCCTCCGGCTGTTGCACCATATCCGCACAGGGTATCAATTAAGAATGCCAAAGCAACTAAGATACCTCCACCAATAACGAAGGGAAGCATATGAGATACACCACTCATCAAATGCTTGTAAGCCTGATGTCCTGCTGTTTCATTGGAAGAACCTGCAGAAGCACTTTCCTTTCCTGTTGAAACATACTTGGGAGCTTCGCTCTTGGAAGCACGGGTAACAAGTTCTTCTGCCTTGTTAATACCATCAGCAACCTTACACTGAATTACCGGCTTTCCAGCAAAACGGTCCATAGGAACCTTTGTATCAGCTGCAACGATAATACCCTTTGCGTTCTTAATATCTTCATCGGTCAAAATATTCTTTGCGCCTCCGGAACCACGGGTTTCTACCTTTACTGTGATTCCTAAAGTTTTTCCTGCTTTTTCAATGGCTTCTGCTGCCATATAAGTATGAGCAATACCTGTAGGGCATGCGGTAACAGCCAAAACCTGAGCTCCTGCAACCGCTTCTTTGCTTTCATCGGCAGCTGCCTTTGCGCCTTCTGCACCATCGATTACACTTAAGAACTCTTCAGCAGTCTTTGCTTTTCTCAAATTAGCTACAAAAGTTTCATCCATTAAAAGCATGGACAAACGGGATAATACATCCAAATGTACGTTATCCTCTGTGTTGGGAGCTGCGATTAAAAAGATGATATCAACCGGTGCTCCATCCAATGCATCATAATCCACTCCATTAGGAAGAACCATTGCTGCCAATCCAGGTGCGCTTACCGCATCAGATTTACAGTGGGGAATGGCAATACCTTCGCCAATTCCTGTGGTGGATTCTTCTTCTCTGGCCAATACACCTTTTAAATAGGTTTCCTTGTCAGAGATGTTACCCCTCTTTACCATGAGATCTACCATTTTTTCAATGGCTTCTCTTTTGCTACCTGCAGAGCCATTTAAGTCAATGCTTGTAGCCGAAAGCAAATCTTTTACTCTCATCTTACTACCTCTCTTTTCCTCTTATTGCATAAGTTCTATAACAAACAACCCCTTGTGTTGTTATATATAAGATTTTCCCAACTGAGACAAAAGTCCACGAACCTCATCTGCAGTGGCTAAGTTATCGGAAAATGCCGATGCACTTCCGGTACAAAGGCCCATATAAAATGCCTTCTCATAATCTTCGGAACTTAAATAACCGGCCAAGAAACCGGCCACCATAGAATCGCCTGCTCCAACAGAGTTTTTAACAGTTCCCTTTGGCGGCATGGACTCATATACACGTCCATCTTCTGTTACCAAAAGTGCGCCTTCCCCAGCCATGGAAACAAGTACGTTTCTCGCACCCTTTTCCTGCATCTTTCTTGCATAGGGGATAACGTCATCCTTTGTTTTCAGTTTTACTCCGAAGATCTCTCCCAATTCATGATTGTTGGGCTTAATCAAAAACGGATGATACTGAAGTACATTCAAAAGAAGATCCTTTGTAGCATCTACAATGATGCGGATATCTCTGCCTTCCAAATACTTCATAATATCCATATACATGGATTCCGGCATTACGGAAGGAATACTTCCTGCCAATACCAAAACATCATTTGCTTTTAACTTATCTAACTGTGAGTAAAGCTTTTGAATGTCTTCGTGACCGATTGCCGGTCCCATTCCATTAATCTCCGATTCTTCATCGGAACGCATCTTTACATTGATTCGTGAGATGCCTTCTTTTACAGATATGAAATCACTGTCCACCTTTCGTTCATCCAAAAGACGTACGATTTCATTTCCGGTAAATCCAGCCATAAATCCCAAGGCTACGCTTTCGTATCCCAAGTTCTTTAGAACCATGGAAACATTAATTCCTTTTCCGCCGGGAAACATCAATTCCTCTTTGGTACGATTAACCTGTCCGACTTTGAAGTGATCCACAGAAACGATGTAATCCAGTGACGGATTAAAGGTTACGGTGTAAATCATTCATCTACCTCCTTGATATTCTTCACTTGTAAAAACCCTTTGGGAATTTTGTTCGTAATAATGGTGGCATCTTCCAGGTCACCAAAGCTGATTGCGGAAATCTCTCCGAATTTGCTTTCGTCAGCCAAGACATAACAGCATTTGCAACTTTCCATTGCCTTCCGCTTTACCATGGCTTCCTTCACTTCCGGAGTTGTAAATCCATTTTTCTTGGTGATACCGTTGGCACCGAAAAAGCCTTTTGTAAAATTGTATTTTTCCAATGATACGATTGCTTCCTCACCAACAATGGCCTCTGTTGTATGCTTGAATTCGCCGCCGATTAAAAATACGGTGCAGCCTAAGCCCGCCAATTTCATGGCGTGGCTTACGGCATTGGTAACATACACCGCCTCTCTCTCAGTGACATAATCTAACATTAAATCCGTAGATGTACCTGCATCCACGTAGACAAAATCATTTTTTTTGATCAAACTTGCCGCGTATTTTCCAATGGTAAGTTTTTCATCTGTATTTCTCTCCCGGCGAAGTTTCACTTCGTCGTCCCGAGTAGAAAAAGGTCGTTTGGAAATTGCTCCTCCACGAACCTTGGTCAAAAGTCCTTCCTCATCCAGTGTATTCAAATCACGACGTACGGTAGATTCCGAAGAACGTAGTTCTTTCATCAACTCCGTCACCGTTACACTTCCTCTTGACTCCAGTATACTTAAAATAACCCCAAATCTTTCCTCAGTTAGCATTCCTTTTCTCCTTCTGAAATCTGTCAAAAACCTTCAACATCATTCATCTTAAGTTTAGTCTAGCATTGCTTTCCGTCACTTTCAATCATTTTTCGTCAAAATCATTCACAAAATCCGTCACGTTTTTTTGTGCAAAAGAGATATCAATCAAAAAAGGGCTGCCCACGATTTACAAAATGTGACAGCCCTATACAAACATCAAACTACGATTCCCACAGGCAAGCCCATCCTTCAAAAGGACGAAGGAGTCCTTCTTCCGGCGAAGAAGTATAAGAATTTAATAACAATTCTCCTCTGATTTGATTTGCCGAAGAAAGCGGTTGTTTTTCCTTCGTCAAATTACACATAACTTTTAGATGTTGATTTCCAAGAATACGCTCATAACCGATCACGCCCTCAGTTGTCTCCAAAAAGCGAATTTCACCGTCAGAGAGGATGGACAGTTCTTTGCGCATTTGAATCAGCTTTTGATAGAAAGAGAGGATACTATCTTTTTGCTGACTCTGTACTTCCACAGAGACTCCTTTGCGTTTCTTCGGAAATCCTAGCCAAGGTGTAGCCTGGGAAAAACCGCCGTTTTCTTTTTCTGACCATAGCATAGGGGTTCGTCCGTTATCTCTTGAACGGGCGCTTAATACAGCCAAAGCTTCCTGTTTCGTTTTTCCCTGTTCCAATAAAATGCGGTAATAATTTTTGCTCTCCACATCCCTGTAATCTTCAATCCCGTCAAATCCACCGTTGGGGGTTCCAATTTCTTCTCCCTGAAAAATATAAGGAGTGCCCCGCATCCCATGAATGAGTAAGCCCAACATCTTGCCGGATTCCAACCAATAGGTTTCATCATCTCCAAATCGGCTAATTGCCCTGGGTTGATCGTGGTTATTTAAAAACAATGCATTCCAGCCATTTCCATCCTGCATTTCTTCCTGCCAGGTTGCAAAAAGATCCCGCAATCCTTTTAAATCCGGTTCCATAAGGCTCCACTTATCCCCGTTTTTATAATCCACCTTTAGATGATGGAAGGAAAAGGCCATCGCCAATTCCTGTTCT
>JAILJP010000111.1 GCA_024694625.1 Lachnospiraceae bacterium
TGAAATTTGAATCTATAAATAAATCTAGAAACTACAAAAAATGTTTCACGTGAAACAAATAAATCGATTAGAATCTTTCTACAATATCTTGTGTTTCTAGCATTTTATATAGAAAAATACTTCATAGAATTCAAAATAAGGAAGTGTTATAATAAATTCTGCTTGAAAAGAGAGAACAAAAAAGGAGAAACTATGGGAAGAATAATCGCAATTGCAAACCAAAAAGGTGGCGTTGGTAAGACTACAACAGCCATTAATCTTTCAGCTTGTTTAGCTGAAGCAGGAAAAAAAGTATTAGTTATTGACCTGGATCCTCAGGGAAACACAACCAGCGGATTCGGATTGGATAAAGAAGAACTTACAAATACTGTATATGAGTTGATGTTGGATGAATGTACCATTCGCGAAAGCATGTACAGCATTGAAAATATTGAAGGATTGAAACTGATTCCTTCAGATGTTAATTTGGCCGGTGCTGAAATCGAGTTACTGGGAATTAATGAAAAAGAATATATCTTAAAGAATGAAGTGGATTATATTAAAGATGATTATGATTTCGTAATTATCGATTGTCCTCCTTCATTGAATATGTTAACCATTAATGCTATGACAACAGCAGATTCTGTATTGGTTCCCATTCAGTGTGAGTACTACGCTTTGGAAGGAATCAGCCAGTTGATGCACACAATCGATTTGGTTCAGGAACGTTTGAACGAAAACCTGAAAATCGATGGCGTAGTATTTACAATGTATGATTCAAGAACAAACCTTTCTTCTGATGTAGTGGATACGGTAAAAGAAAACTTAAATGCTTATGTTTATCAAACCATTATTCCAAGAAATGTTCGTTTAGCAGAAGCTCCTTCTCATGGACTTCCCATTAACATTTATGATGGAAAATCTGCCGGAGCAGAAAGCTATCGTAATCTTGCAAAAGAAGTAATTTCAAGATAAGGAAGGTTGAAAAATGGCAACAGCAAAGAAAAAAGGCGGTCTTGGAAAAGGACTGGATTCTTTAATCGTAAATAAAAATACCGAAACAAAAAAATCCGGTGGAGAGGAAACAACTGCTTCCGAAGGTTGGGTAAACCTGGATATTAATAAGGTAGAACCAAATCGTGAGCAGCCTCGTAAAACCTTCGATGAAGATAAACTTTTGGAGTTATCCGAATCCATTAAAAAGCATGGTGTAATCGAACCCATTGTAGTTGTAAAAAGAGATGATTATTATCAGATCATTGCCGGTGAGCGTAGATGGCGTGCATCCAAGATGGCAGGTATCAAAGAAGTTCCTGTTCGAATCATGGAGCTTACGGAAGAAGAAATCGTTCAGATTTCTTTGATTGAAAATATTCAAAGAGAAGACTTAAATCCAATCGAAGAGGCATTGGCATATAAGCAGCTCATTGATCGTTTTGGATATAAACAGGATGAGGTTGCAGAAATCGTATCTAAGAGTAGAACGGTTATTACCAACTCAATGCGTTTATTGAAATTGGATGAAAAAGTTCAGCAGATGGTAATTGATGGAACTTTGTCTTCTGGTCATGCCAGAACCATTCTTTCACTCAATGACGTAGAAAAGCAATATCCTTTAGCTGAGCGTGTAATGGATGAAGGCCTTACCGTTCGTGATTTGGAAAAAGAAATTAAACGAATCAACGAAGGTGAGCCGGAGAAAAAACCGAAGGATAATATAGATCCCAAGTTATTGGCGATTTATGGAGAATTGGAAGAGAAACTGAAACAAATTCTTGGAACCAAGGTTTCTATCCATCCTAAGGATAACAATAAGGGAAAAATTGAAATTGAATATTATTCTCAGGATGAATTAGACGTTATCGTAGACAAGTTACAGTCTTAATAAAATAGAACAAATGTTTGGAGAAGAAAATGATTGAACAGTATTTAGGAATCAGTACCGATTATGTAGTAATCGGATTGGCGGCATTGATTTTAGTATTAATTATCTTAATGATTGTAAATGTCGTACAGATGAGTAAGCTGAAAAAAAGATATGCGATTTTTATGAAAGGCAAAACAGCGAAGTCTTTGGAAGACACATTGATTTATCGCTTGGAACAAATTGATGATCTGATTAAAAACAACGCGGCAAACGAAAGAAACATCAAAGCCATTTTAAAGAGAATGGAGTTCTGCTTCCAAAAATATGCTGTTGTTAAATACGACGCATTAGAAGAAATGGGCGGAAAACTTTCCTATGCGCTTTGCATGTTAAATGAGAAAAATGATGGATATATTATCAATGCGGTACATTCCAGAGAAGGCTGCTACAGCTACGTAAAGGAAATCATTGATGGTAATTCCGTAATCGGTCTTTCTGAAGAGGAAGAACAGGCTTTGGATGAAGCTTTAAAAAATGAAAAATAAAGAATTGGCAGGGGTTTGAATTCGTTGAATTTAGACCCCTACTATTATATAATTAAAGAAATACAGGATTATTGAGGGCATCTATGCATAGCTATTTAAGATCAATCGGCTTTCGCAATATAGGAAGATCCGAAATGAGTACAATTATCCAAAATGCAATTAAGCATCCGGATTATATCGATATGGCATTGGACTCAGAAGGCTATGAGTTTACGGAACTTAAAAAAGAAATAGTTCCGGGGATTGGTATCGCCTTTCGAGGAACATACAACGATAATGAAGAATTTGAGCCGGATTATTATTTTCCTTATCGCGAGGCATCCAGTTTATCTACTCTTTGTCCCGTTGAAATGATAAAAGAATCTGAAAAGGAAAGCTACCGTGGTGTGTGTGAGGAAGCACGTTTAGGCGTAGATTTGATTTTCTATGTTCAGGATATGATGATGATTTTAGAATCTGAACAAAGAAAGCAAAAAATCGTGGACTTTGGCGGTGTAGCTTTAAGTGCTTTGGCCAGTAGTGGAAAGGTATTGTTGCCTGTATCCCATACAGAACTGGAAGTGCAAAGAGCCAAAAAGAACAATGAAAAACGTTGTGAACTTTTGTCTCAGGCACGAAAAGGAGATCATGAGGCCTTTGAGCAGCTAACATTGGAGGATATGGATATTTACAGTGAGATTTCACGAAGAATCGAATCCGAAGATGTACTTAGTATTGTAAATTCCTACTTTATGCCAAATGGTATAGAGAGTGATAAATATAGTGTTTTGGGAGATATCCTGGAATGCAAAAAAATCTTGAATCATTTTACAATGGAAGGTGTTTATGAAATGACCATTGTATGTAATGATATAACCTTTGAACTCTGCATTAACGAAAGAGATTTGTTAGGAGAGCCTGTAGTCGGTCGACGTTTTAAAGGCGATATTTGGTTACAGGGAAAGGTGAAGGCGTAAGCCACAGGCTCCCTTAGTTAAATGGATATAACAAGTCCCTCCTAAGGATTAGTTATCAGTTCGATTCTGGTAGGGAGCATTACAAAAAAGGAGAAGCAAGGGGATAAAAAAGGTATGGACAAAGAAACAAAAAGACAAGAGACAGATCGTATTCTACTGAAAGAAAAGCTCACTGCAGTTTGCGCCGGAATTATTACGGCAATACTGACCATTGCGTTGTTGTACGTTTTTGTTACATCAAAAGAATTTATTATAATGACAATTCTTGCAGTGGTAATTGTGGTAACCGTTTATATCATGATAAATGCCTTTGTGGATATGAGTCGTCGCCAGCGGGAAATTGATAAAGAGGATTATGAAGAAATCGCAAAAGCGCAAAAAGCTTCTTATCTCATTATCAAAAAGAATTTTGAAGAACTTCAAAAGAAGATGGCCCGACTGGAAGCAGAAAGCGGTTCAAGTCAGATTCCTGCAGAAGAGATTATTGAGGCACAAAAGGCAATGGCCAAGATTACATTGTCCAGAAGCAAGGAAAATACCGAAGCTTTAATGAATTCCAATGATGCTCTTTTAGATAAGGTTTTTGAGTTTGAATCAAAGCTCTCCGATAGCAATAAAGAAATCATTGAGGAGCAGAAAAAAATCATTTCCGAACAGGAAAAGATGCTGCAAACCACAAAGACCGAGATTATTGCAAAGAATCAGGATATTGAGAGAAAACTTGATCAGATGAATATGGCTTTCTCAGGAATTCAACAAACATTGAACTCCATTGAGCAAAACCAGAGAAATATTGGAACTCAGCCGGTAATGATGGTTCAGTCTTATCAGCAACCTATGCAGCAGCCAATTATGGCAGCAACACCTCAGCCTGCGCCGGTGGTTGAACCTCAGGTACAGCCTTCACCCGTTGATGAAAGTGTTAACGTGGAAGATCTTCCTACAGAAGAATTAGATTTAACAGAAGAACTTCCCACAGAGGAGTTAGATTTAACAGAGGAGCTTCCCACAGAGGAGTTAGATTTAACAGAGGAGGTTCCTACAGAGGAGTTAGATTTAACAGAGGAACTTTCCTTAGAAGATATGGAATCTTCTGAAGAAATTGCAGAAGAAGAGGAACTTCCGGATTTGGATTCCTTGGTTTCTGAAATGGAAGAAATAGACTTAAGTGAAGAAGTATTACCGGAGCTTGATGAAGAACTTTCGGTGGATGATTTAACAGAAGATATTATAGAAGAAATACCGGAAGAACCTACCTTGGAAGTAGAAACAGAAGAGGAAGTTGCGGAAGAACCGGTAGTGGAAGAGCCCGTAGTGGAAGAAACTCCTGCGGAAGAACCGGTAGCGGAGGAAGTTCCTGCGGAAGAACCTGCTCCGGCACCTACGATTGAGCCGGTATCCGATGATCCAAATGCTCAGTTAACACCGGATCAGATAGCAGCAATGTTTGCTCAGGCAGATGGTGGTAATACAGCGGAGGAAGCTTCGGCGGAAGAGCCCGTAGTGGAAGAAACTCCTGCGGAAGAACCGGTAGTGGAGGAAGCTTTTGCCGAAGAACCTGCCCCGGTACCTACAGTTGAGCCGGTATCCGATGATCCAAATGCTCAATTAACACCGGAACAAATAGCAGCAATGTTTGCCAGTGTACAATAAATAAGATAATCTCCGATGCATGAAGATATGGACCAAAAGTTTGGACTCATATTATTCACATCGGGGATTTTTAATTTTTCTAAAAAAAAATGAAAATAGTACTTGCAAAATGATTCAATATACTATATACTAACGATTGTTGTGAAAACAACAAACAATTTAAACCGCGCGACTAGCTCAGTTGGTAGAGCACCTGACTCTTAATCAGGGTGTCCAGGGTTCGAGACCCTGGTCGCGCATTATAGAGGTCTTGATTTTGCAGTGAACTGTGGGGTCAGGGCTTTTTTTTCTAAGGAGATAAAATGATTACATTTACCAGTCTAAAATTTATATTGAGATTTTTGGTAGCCTTTCTTTTTGTATACTATTTAACTCCGAAAAAATATCAGAACGTCGTTCTGTTTCTGGGCAGCTTATGCTTTTATGGAATGGGACAGTGGCAATACCTTCCTTTGTTATTTGGACTTACGGTTATAAACTATGGATTTGGAAGATGGATGCAACACTCCAATGCCTTGGGCTATGTTTCTTCCTATAAAAAGCCAAAGCTTATTTTTATGGTGACTTTGGATGTGGCAGTCCTGGTTTTATTCAAGTTTTTGTCTTTAGAAGTTGAATCGTTTTTGTTTCCTGTGGGAATCAGCTTTTATATATTTAAAATGATTTCTTTTCAGGCAGATTGTTATCAACAAAAGATAAAGGAACCGGTAAAGTTTATGTCGGTGGCAGCATATTTTACCATGTTCCCTCAGATTGCTCAGGGACCGATTATGCGTTATGACGACAGCTTGTTTACCAAAGAAAAGAAGTTTTCCCTTTTAAATTTGGAACAGGGAATGGAATACTTTGTCATTGGCTTCGGTATGAAGGTGCTTTTGGCCGATCGATTGGCAATTCTTTGGAATGATATTCAAAAAATTGGTGCGGATTCTATTTCAGCTCCTTTAGCTTGGATGGGTGTTTATGGATATACCTTTGAACTATACTTTGATTTCTGGGGATATTCTCTAATGGCCGCCGGTTTAGGTATTATGATGGGATTTCCCTTTGTGGAGAACTTCCGTCATCCCTATGGATCGACTTCTGTTTCGGAGTTTTACCGCAGATGGCATATTAGCCTTGGAACCTGGTTTCGGGATTATATGTATTTCCCCTTGGGAGGAAGCCGTGTAGAGAAAAAGCGGGGAATTCAAAATCTTTTAATGGTTTGGATTGTTACCGGGCTATGGCATGGCGGTACCTTAAACTTTTTAATTTGGGGAATTGTTTTAGGTATCATTATAGTATGTGAAAAGTATCTTTGGAAAGAGTTTATGGCAAACCACAGCTTTTTGGGAAGATTTTTGGTTTTGTTTGTAATTCCTTTGACCTGGCTTGTCTTTGCGGTAAGCGACTTATCACAGTTAGGCGTATATTTCACAAAGCTGATTGATTTTTCCGGAGATAACACTTGGAGTGATTTTGCAAAATATATAAGACTTTACGGCATTTACTATATTGTGGGAGCAATGCTTTTGATCCCCGCAGTGGGAGAGGGCATTTTACAGCAGAGAGAAGGGGCGAAAAAAGCCCTTCGCGTAAGCCTTTTGTTTATTGTATTTTTGGTATCCATGTATTACAGTGCGATTAGCAGCGGAAATCCGTTTTTATACTATAGTTTTTAATATGAAAAAGATAATTATTATATTTCAAAAAGTACCACTGATTATATTGGTGGGTATAACTTTAATTCTTTTGTTTGCTTTGGGAATCGTCGGCAGATATCGAGCTTTTTCCAATGATACCTATGATTTTGTAAGCGAACCGATGGTGGAAGTTGTCCTTCGGGGAATTCATGAGGGAATCATGCCTTGGGATGCGCCGAAGGAGGAACCAAAGGAAGAAAAATCGGCGCCTATTGTTGCAAAAGAAGAAGTGCAGCATGAAGGATATCTTTCCTGCGATGAGGAAGCGGCAGAAACCGGAACACCTTTGGAAAGCATAATAAATAAAAGAACTCTTCAGTCAAACAACACCTTTGTTTATGGGAAAAGTGCTCCGGAGGGAGTGAATTCTCAGGTGATGGAGGCAATTGATTACGGCATTTGCGATTCCATCCGATTGACACCGGAAGGAGTCACCTACGAAAAACAAACTTCATCGGTTTTTGCAGAAAATCACGATTATTACCTTCAAACCCCGTCCGAAAGTGACAGTTACTTTGATAATGCTTTATTCATCGGTGATTCCAGAACCGTAGGTTTGATTGATTACGGTGATTTGGATGAGCATGCCACCTTTTTTGCAAAGGAAAGTCTTAGTATCTACGATTTGGAAAGCAGCGAACTTGCTCCTGTTTGTCCTACGGGAAATTTAGAAGAACAGACGCTGGAAAATTTAATTTCAAATAACAAGTACGGTAAGGTTTATATCTGTTTAGGCGTGAATGAGTTGGGAACGGGAGATACCCTTCGTTTTTACAATGCTTATGTAACTTTAATCGAAAAAATACGGCAGTATCAACCTAAGGCAATTATTTACATTCAAGGGATGATGCATGTGACGGAAGCTTATAGCAAAAAGGATTCCATCTATAACAATACCAGCATTGTAGATAAGAATAAGGCCATTGCCACCTTGGCCAACGGCCACGATATTTTCT
>JAILJP010000115.1 GCA_024694625.1 Lachnospiraceae bacterium
CAACTCTTATGTATTAATACCTATGGGATTGAATCCGGCTGAACGCGCCAGAATACTTGGACATTCTGTAAAGACAAATCTTGAGAATTACACCTTTTCAAGAGACAAAGAATACCTTAATGAGATTGGTGACATTTGGGATGCTTTTAACGAAAACGCAGGAATATCAAGAGTTTCGTAGGGGTCAACCGGGGTCAACCACTTTTCATTAAAAAGCAAAACCCCTGAAAGTCAGTACTTTCAAGGGTTTCACCAAAAAAATCTTAATGCGGAAGATGGGACTTGAACCCACACGACTGCAATAGCCACAAGATCCTTAGTCTTGCTCGTCTGCCAGTTCCGACACTTCCGCATTTCTTATGATGTCATCTTTACGACAACGATAAGATAATACCAAAGCCATCTGAAAAAGTCAACGATTATTTTTAGATATAATTAAGAAAACTTAGTCCCAAGGATGAAGTACCACTTTTATCGCTTCTCCCGTTTTGGTAAGTTCAATACCTTCATTTATTTTATCCAAAGGTAAAATATGAGTGATGAACTTATCTGCAGGGAATCCCTCTGAAATAGCCAAAGCAAATGCTCGCTTAGACTGATCATAGGATGCACCAAAGTGTCCCTTAATCCAAATATTATTGTAGTGAATCAAATTCGTATCCAGCTCCGTAAGGGATCCTTTTGGAACTCCACCAAAGAAGACAACCAATCCGCCTTTTTTTACCATATAAATGGATTGCGCCTGAGTCGCGTTGGCAGGAGTAGCAGAAATCACCTTGTCGGCGCCCTTGTGGTTGGTCAACTCAAGTACCTTATCTATGGCATACTGAGGATTATTAATATCACTTACAATCACCTCATCCACACCAAATTGTTTTGCCATTTCCAAACGATGTTCATTTAAGTCGATCATGATGACCTTGGATGCACCACGAATCTTAGAAATCTGAGCCATGAAGTCACCGATTGGACCAGCACCAATAATTACTACCGTATCCTCATATCCGATTTTTGCATTTTCCACACAAGCAAAAACAGAAGTTAGCGGTTCACCTAAACTTGCAGCTTCATAGGTTACATGATTGGGGATTTCATAGATTCCACCGTATTTAATTTTTTCTCCTCCCACGGCAATATACTGGGCGAATCCACCGGTTCCCGCCAATTTTGCCACGTGCTCATTTTCACAGTTTTCGCTGTGACCGCTGATGCAGTTGTCACACTCCATACAATAGGTGCCTGGGAACAAAAAGAGTCTCTGTCCCACATGATACTTGGTCTGCTCCGGACCGATTTCATCTACACAACCAACGATTTCATGTCCGTAAATAAAGGGATAGTTTCCTTTTCTGGAATCGGATGTAAGATTTCGAATATCAGAACCACAAAGGCCCACTGCCATTATTTTTAAAATCAAACCATCCTTTGGACACTCCGGTTTTTCTACCATTTCTACACGAATATCATTTGGTCCATACATTAAAGCTGCTTTCATTTTTCCCATTCTGTCTCCTCCTTTTATGCCCTGCTTAAACTCTTTTGAATATCTTTAATATCTACACGAAGGTGTTTCAATGTTTCGTCCAAATCCTTGTACATTTCCACATAGTAGGGGTACATTTGGTCGTAAACTTTCTCCCACTGCGGATTCGGTTGAATGATTTCATTTACCTTAACAACCGATTCCACTGCCTTCGTGAGATTCGGGAATATGCCGACTTTGTGTCCTGCTATTAGGGCATCACCCACCGGCACGTCTCCCGAAGATTCATCCAAAAGATAAACCGGGCAATGTAACATAGAGGCTTTTATCATAGACCAGGTTCTACTCTTTGCTCCGCCTCCGCAAATTCGAAGTGCATTGCATTTTCCTCCGGACTCTTTTACGGTTTCTACCACATGTCGAAGTGCAAATGCAGTTCCTTCAAATACGGAACGAATCAAATCCGCTCTGCTCATTCCCATATCCAATCCAATAAACATTCCTCTGGCATGATCATTCCAAAGTGGAGCTCTTTCTCCCAACAAATAAGGGAAAAAGTATAACCCGTTTGAACCTGGGTCAGTTTCTAATGCCAGCTCATTTAAATAACTGTAAATATTCAATCCATGTTCTTCACAATACGCCCTCTCTTCTCCGGCAAAGCCTTCAATAAACCATTTCAATGCAGCTCCACTAGTCTGAATGGGTGCATCAAAAATCCAAGGCATTCCGTCAATTGCACATGGTCTTGTAACCACAGGAATATCCAATGCACTCTTTTTTTCGCTTCCGATAAACACCAAAGAGGTGGTTCCGGAGGATTCACCGGCTTCTCCCAATCGAGATAAGCCTGTCGCATACATGGAAGCCATTGCATCTGAACAGCCTGCCATTACCGGAATTCCCGGTACCAGTCCCGTTTCCTTTGCAGCATCCTCTTTCACAAATCCAATAATTTCATCCACTAACTGTGGTGCAGGTAAATATTTGTTCAAGTCAATTCCAATGGCGTCCCCAATATCCTTTGACCACTCCATCGTATGCATATCCAGGCACTGCGTTCTGGTTGCCTGATCAATATCTGTTGTCATATTCCCGGTAAGTTTGAAATTGATAAAAGAACTTGCCTGTAAAAAACAAGCCGTGCGCTGAAACAGTTCCGGTTCGTTTTTTATAAACCATAAAATCTTGCAAGGCAAAAATGCCACAGCAGGTTGACCACCAACGGTATTTACAAATTTTTCAAACCCTACTTTTGCAACGATTTCTTCCAGTTCTTCTGCAGATCTGCTGTCCTGATAGGTCATGGCATTTCGCAAAGGCACACCATTTTCATCCACAGGCAACATACTCACCGTGTGAGAACTAATGCAGATACCTTTTATCTTCTTTACTACATCCTGCCCTGCCTGATTGGACAACTTCTGAAAAATTTCTTTTGTCTGTCTCCACCAGTCATTTGCATCCTGTTCCTGCATATTCGGTCCCGGGGTTATGAATGTACTGGGGCTAGATGCCTCTGCCACCTTTTTTCCATCATCACCAAGAATGATTGCCTTTATATTTGTTGTTCCACAATCCATTCCCAACAAGTAATTCTCTGCCATTTCAATTTCCTCTCTTACCGCGTGTTAAGCGCTTTTTTTCACCGGAATACCAAAGTTTTCTGCGTGTTCTATACCTTCTGCCAATTCCGGATGTTTTTGTTTATCCCACTTTCCTTCCTCTGTGAGATTTACGATTACAATGTCTGCAATAAACAGCACCATATATACGATATATGCTCCTGCTAAACTTCCTGTCATCTTCATAACCACTGCATTTACTACGAAGTTCAAACATCCGATGCAGTAGTTCACCGGAAAGATAAATCCGTTAACAGTGGGGTAATCCAAAACTCCAAAGATAGATGCCGGGAAAGAAAGTGACATATTCGTGCTTCCTCCCAAACAAAAACCAACAATTATGATGGATACGTAAACCAATGGAGTAAAATAGGTTCCCAAAAGGTTACACAAAATTCCTGTAGCAAACAATCCGCAATAAATACTGCATGCTGTCTTTGTTCCAAACTTTGTATCAATAAATCCAATTGCGTAGCTTCCTAAGATTCCTACCAATCCTGCTACCGTCATGGCACTTACCGCCTGATTCATGGAAAGACCAATACTTGTATTTCTTTGAACAAACTGGGTAATAATTCCTAAAAGTCCCAAGGTAATAAAACCGGGAACAATTGCTGCCAACCATGCTTCTTTGCATCGAATGATACGACCCATGGTCCAGTCACTGACATATTTTTCTTTCTTCTCAAGCTTTTTATAAACCGCTTCATAAGTTTCTTTTGAGACATTGTCCGGATACATTCCTGCGTCTTTCGGATCATCTCTTAACATTACAAATGCATAAAGAGCAAGAACGATTGCCACCCATCCAAAAACGGAAAGGCTTAATTTGTAAGTTCCAAGGGTAAGAAGTGTTGTCATAACCGGCGCCAGTACCGCTGTTCCGATATTTGCTCCGATAGTGGAGATTCCATTAATTACACCTCTTTTTTTCGGAAACCAATCTGACTGCATCGGTCCAGTACAAAGGTAAAAACAGCCCTGTCCACAACTTACCATAATGCACTGAGCAATGGCGTAAACTACAATGTTTGTTGCTCTCAAGAACAAGAAATTAAAGGTAAGTCCGAAAATAATAAATAATGCACTGCACATGATTCGGCTTCCAACTTTATCTCTGATTTTTGCGATAAAAAACATTGCGATAACTCCTACAAACCCTGCTACCGTCCCCATGCTCAAGCAAAGGTTGTAATCTAACCCGGAGCCATTTGCAATTTCAGGTAATGCGATGTTTAATCCATCATTTACCCCGGCATTGGTGATCAACATTGCCAAAATGCAAAATGCCATCAAATGCCATCCTTTTCCTAGTCTTAAACTTTCCTTGACTGTAAGTTTTTCCTCCATTTTTTTCCTCCCAAATAAAACATTTCGTCTCCTTCATTTCTTCGCGATCGCTTTCTTTATCTTTGTTAATTCCATTTTAAAGGACCCTTTGCGCCCCTTCAAAAACACTAATTCCTCTATAAAGCGGAAGAAGATTGTTCAAAAAAACATAACAAAAAACCACGGTTCCTCTGTGATAAGCGCCCAGGATTCTGGTTACCTATCACAAGGTATTCCGTGGTTTTTTGTGTTGAATATAATATAGAAAAGAGATGTTTCTTAGCTTTGTGAATCCAGTGCCTGCTGGTCGGTGGTAGGTGCTTTCACACATGCAATCAAACCGATCACAAGTAATGCTACTGCTGATAAAATAAATCTGCTGCTAATGTCTTCAGAAATCATGTTTGCAACAGGATTTACAATGTATGCACTTAAGAAGTTACCTACATTGTATGTTGCGGATACAATCGCAATTGCCATTGACGCCTGCTTTGCAGAAACCATATTGGCCGCAAATGTAACTGCACCGGGATTTCTGATTGCAAATCCAATACCCATTAAGAATGCACCAACGCAAATCAAAGGAAGGCTTGTGGATAATCCAACCAATGCACATCCTGCTGCCATCATGATAATGGCTGCACCAATGGTAAATCTCTTAAAGAGCTTTACAACATTACCCAATAATAATCCGCCTAAGATACCAACTACCTGCATGATGGAGGCTACCGTACCTGCAGTCCCGGCATCACCAATGCCTTTTCTGTCTAAGTACATAGCAATATTTGTATTAAAGGTAGCCACAAAAATACCTGTGATCAAGCAAAGAATGCCAAAGTAAACCATGCTACCGTCAATTCCGGATTTTTCTCCGGAATCTGCTGCCTTTTGGATTTCTCCCTTAGGTACCATGCAAAAGATTGCAATGATAATCGGTACTGCAATCAAGAATACCAAGTATCCTCTCTGCCATCCCCAAGTTGCGGTGAAAGTACCGGAACCCTTTGCAATAATGGTACCGCCGATAGATACAAAAATTGACTGGAAGCCCATGACTCTGGATTTATCAATTCCTGTAAAATAATCGGAAATCAAGGAAGAACTGGTTACAACCACCAATGATAAGCCGGTTCCGATTACAATACTTGCCAAATACAAATGCCATAAGGACGTATTCAATATCTGGGGTAACAAACCACCTACTAGCATAAAGAATGTTCCTAAAATAGCAACGTTTCTCTTTGTCATTACTCTTTCCAACAATGGTTCCAAAAGCATCATCGGAAGTGTAATCAAGTTAATTAGTGTCAACACAATCTGAAT
Source organism: Lachnospiraceae bacterium (assembly GCA_024694625.1). Classification (GTDB taxonomy): domain Bacteria; phylum Bacillota; class Clostridia; order Lachnospirales; family Lachnospiraceae; genus JAILEN01. The sequence goes on from JAILJP010000115.1 coordinate 5,761, forward strand.
CGATGCGTCACTGGCATTGGCGAATGTTTTTCCTACCTCTGCCAAAATGGGTGATAGTGCGGAGTTACAAGCCATGGTAAGTGACATAATCAAAAGCCCCGCTGCAATTACTACTTTATTTTTTCCCTTCGTTTCCATACATTTCCCTTTCTTTTAAACCCTTTTCCATATATACTTTCGTTCCTCACCTTTTACATAAGAAAGTACTTCCTGCGCCATCATCTCGCCGGACCAATTGTCTACATCTGTAGTAAGACCAGCCATATGAGGTGTGCAAAGAACATTTCTCATTTTTAACAAAGGATGATTTTCGGGGACAGGCTCCTGCCAATATACATCCACTGCAGCACCTGCTATACGCTTGTTTTCCAGTGCCTCCACAAAATCTTTCTGGTCAATTACTGCTGCTCTGGCTGTATTAATAACATAAGCTGTCTCCTTCATTTTGTTGAACCAATCTTTGTTCACAATGTTTCGTGTGGCATCCACTACCGGCAAGTGAATACTTACCATATCGGACTGTGACAACATGGTGTCCAAATCACAGGGAATCGCTCCTTCTGCTTCAATAGATTCCTTTGGCATATACGGATCATAAGCCAAAATTTCCATTCCAAACGCCTTTGCTCTTTTCGCAACTTCACGACCGATTGCACCAAATCCTGCAATTCCCAACTTCTTTCCGTAAAGTTCAAATCCAATGCCATAGTCCATAAAAGGATGATTTTCGTCCAAAGGACCAAAGGTAACATTCTTTACATCCGGAACATCATAGATATTTTCCCTAGCAGGGCTGGTATGATCTCCCTTATGCAATCCTTCTGCGGAAATGGAAAGATTTCTTGCAACGGCAATCATCATTCCAATGGTAAATTCAGCCACAGCCACACGGTTTCTTCCCGGTGTATAGGAAAGTTGAAGTCCCCTGTCCATTACTGCCTTATTATCTACTGTAACGGGTGTTCCCTTTGCGGAACCGATAAATTTCATTCCAGAATCTGCCCAATCATTAATGGTGTCCGCTCCGGCATATTCGTCTCCCAATACAACGATTTCATATCCACGGCATTCTTCTCTTGTCTGGTCTTCCGGTGCATTTCCCTTTCCGTGTTTTAATTCTCCTGCTTCTGTAATGTCACAGTACTCTTCTATTTCTTTTCTTCGCTTCTCAGGCAACTGAGTGCAAAGCACCATTTTCTTTTTACTCATGTTTTCCTCTTTTCTAAAATGCTTTCTTTAAAATCTCCACAATCATTTCTTCCGTAACATCCTGTCTTGGATTAAAATGCATCGGGCCTTCTTTCAAAGCCTCTTTTGCAATCATTGAGAAATCATCCTCTGTAATTTTTGTATTTCTTCCCTGTTCCCGTAATGGTTTGATGTTCATATCCTTTACCATACGAAGAAGTTCCTTGGAAAGTGCGTATTTATCCTCATCCTCATTACCGCTTAAAGGCAATCCAATGGCTTGCGCCATTTCAATCATTTCTTTTGGACATTTTTGAGCATTAAACTCCATAACATAGGGCAACACCGTTGCATTCGCATCTCCGTGAGCCAGTCCAAAATGGGCACTTAAGGTATGTGCAATGGCATGTACCAAGCCCAGATTTGCATTGGAAAAGCCAAAACCTACAATAATACAACCCAGCATCATGTTTTCTCTGGCTTCCATATCATCCCCATTGGCATAGGCTTTTGGAAGATTTTCATGGAAAATCTGCAATGCCCGAAGGGAATTATATTTTGTCAGTGCATTGGAGCAATTGGAAATATAACTTTCCACCGCGTGGGTAATTGCATCCAATCCAGTAGCCGCCGTCACGAAAGGCGGAACAGTTCTTGTAAATTCCGGATCACATATTACCTTGTCCGGAACCAGTTTATTATCAATCACTACATACTTGCGGACGGTTTGGGTATCTACCAAAGCAGATACATTTGTAATCTCGCTAGAAGTTCCCGCTGTTGTAGGAATGGCAATTAAAGGAAAAACACCTTTTGGCACATTACCAATTCCTTCATAATCCATAATATCTCCACCGTTTGACGCAAGGACATTAATTGCTTTTGCTGTATCAATAGAAGAACCACCTCCCACAGCAACAAAGGTATCCACCTTTTCTTTTTTTGCCAAAGCATATCCTTTTTCCACTACTTCATTGGTGGGATTTGGAATAACACCGTCATATTCTACAACATGAAATTTCGAAGTATCGATGGAAGCCAATACCTTATCGGCAATTCCCACCGCCTTTACTCCATTGTCATATACCACCATGACATTTTTAGCTTTAAATCCTTCCAAAACGCGACTTAGTTCTTCTACAGCGTTTCTTCCAAATGTCACATCACTTTTTACAAAAAACTCATTTGCCATTTTTTCACCTGCTTTTTATACTGCGTGATCTGCTGCAATCAATGCCTTCATTGCTGCCTCGCCTTCTTTTGGCATCGGTTCATAGGTTCCAAGAAGCTTTGCATAGAAGGTTGTCAACGCCATCTCTTCTGTATAAGTAGTTGCTTCCATAGCTGCCTTCATATTTTTTCCGCAGCAGAACATTCCGTGGTTTTTTATAAGAACAGCTCTTCCTTCTTCTCCCAAAGCCTCTACCACTTTATCTGCTACATCATTAGTTCCAGGCATTGTAAAGGGAACAATGCCAACCGGAGTAAACTCACATTGAGGGGGAGTAATTGGTCTAAGCTCCGGCTGGTCACCCATTGCCATAATAGTTGCGAACATTGCATGTGTATGAACCGTTGCCTTAATGTCCGGTCTTGCTCTCATAACTGCTGTATGCATAGGCACTTCAGATGAAGGTTTGTATTTTCCGTCCAACCACTTACCATTTAAATCTACAATGGCGATGTCTTCTGCTGTCATAGTAGAATAGGAAATACCACTGGGAGTGATTGCTACTACATCTTCTTCATCATCGCGAAGTGCGATATTACCAGATGTACCTTTTACCAGTCCCTGTGCAACTGCTTCCTGAATTGCCTCTAAAACAATTTTTCTGATTCTTTCGTATTTCATATTTTTTACCTCCTCACTAAATCAAACCGGCCTGCGGTGATTCGTGTTTGTTTTTCTATACCATTATGCTATTCCAACCTCATACCTTACTCAAATCGTCAATTTCCTCTTTAAAGAGGAATTTTTTCTGCTACAATAAAAGACATAATTTTAGTAGGATTGTTTTTAGAAACAAATACTCTTATATAGGAAAATGCATCCTCTATAAAAAGGAAGCAAATATCCAAGGAGGAATAATGAAAGATATGCAACTGCCCCTGCGGCACCGACAGATTATAGATGTATTGCGGACGAAGCAAGAATATATTACGGGAAACGAGTTGGCATCCCTTTTAAATACCACTGCCCGTACCATTCGAAAAGATATTTCACAGATTAACGAAGCATTAAAGCCTACCGGCATTCAGGTTCTTTCCAAACATCGCTACGGATATATGTTGGACGTACCAAATCCCGAAGCTTTGGCTGCGATTACCCAATCTACCGAATCATTTTTGTCCCGCCCCGAGCGTATGCGCTATATTGCTTATACTCTCTTTTTGCATGACGATTTTGTAAATTTGGATGAACTGGCGGATATGATGTACATCAGTAAAACCACATTGGAATTGGACTTAAAAGAATTTCGAAAGAAATACCTTTTAATCCCTCCTTATATAAAGTTGCTACGTCGGAAAAATGCCATCGCCTTTGAGGCGGACGAGCGAAAAAAACGTCGTCTATTATGTTATTTGTATTCCGAAGACTGGGATTACAACGGAAGAGGAAACGCTTTTTTCAAATATACCTATCTGACAGAAAAAGATGTAAATATTTGTATGCGGGAAATCAGCTACTACATGGACTACTACAACATCAAAATGGAAGATGTAAATGTGGTCCACTTAAACCTAAGGGTGGCTACTATGATTCATCGAATCCATGATGGTCATGTCATTTTGGATGAACCGAAAGAAACCCTTATGATTCCCGAAGCTTATGAAATGATTACCGATTTATTCGATCATTTAGAGGGAATTTTTGACTGCGAGATTCCAAAAACAGAGCGGATGGATGCCTGCGTCTTTGTTTCAGAAAGTATTCTTCCAGACCTGGATAAGATTCGGGAAATGGGATTTCCTTCCTACTTCCCTACTGCACTTTTAAAGCTCACCAATGATTATTTGGACCTCTTAAAAAAAGAATACGGAATTGATTTTTCCGCCGACAAAGACTTCTACCTTACTTTGGTACTATGTCTCCAGTTTTTGGGAAGAAACAATTACAACCTGAATTTCACCGGCATTCAAAACAGAACGATTTTTATTGACTATGCCGTGGAATTTGAGTTGGCCATCAGTATTCAACCTCTGGCGCAAAAATATTTTGGCTACTATTTGGACTTTCCGGAGCTCTTCTATCTCATGCAAACCCTCTCCGGTGCTTTAAGTGGAATGAAGCAAAAGAAGATTCGAACCGTTTTAATGTTTCACTACAATTTACCGGTTTGTTGGAACTTCTCTCAACATTTAAAAGATACCTTTGGAGATAAAATTGAAGTGATAGATTTGCTCCCTGTATACCAAAAAGCCAATTTTGATTTTTCAAATATTGACTTACTTTTGACCAGTGTGTCCAAGGATATGACTACCAATAAGGAGCTTCCTATTATTCGAGTATCTCCTTATTTTTCCGTACAAGATCAGCAAATGATTCAGGCCTTTATAAAGCAACAGCATACACAGATGCTCTACCGAAAGGATTATCCATCCATGTATGAGTGGCTTTCCAAGGCTACTTGGTATGAATCCTTAGAAGAAGATGATTACTTCCATGCCCTCACCACTTTAGGGGAGCACATTATTTCCAGTGGGTTTGCCACGGACGAATTTTTACTTCATGTTTTAAATCGCGAGCAGCTGGCCTCTTTTGCATGTAATGAGCCTTTTATCATTGTGCACGGTCCTTCCGGAACAGATCAAACCTCGGTGTTTGTCGCCACTTACCAACATCGTTTGCGTGTAAATGGTCACAAAATACAAACCATTATTATGCTGTCTTTGGCCGATAAGGATAAAAGCTTAGTGTTCAAATTTTTTAACGAATTATACAGCGGTTCCCTTAACCATGAAGACTTGCGCTTCTTGCAAAAAAAGAATGACATTCTTCCAATGCTTAAGGACATATAAAAAAAACCGGTTTTGTGAAAAACCGGTTTTCTTATTTATTATTTATACGCGGAGAGCTGCATAGTATGCTGAATGTATGGCATCGATTACTTTTCCCACTTTACTGCAATCTCCCAAAATATAGGTTTCATCTACTACTGCTGCCAAAGCATCCACTTTGTCATATTCCGGTCGGAAGCCTAAAGCGCAAACGACACTGTCACATGGAAGCAAACGTTCCTCTCCTTTTTCGTCCGTGACCAATACCCCATTGGGTCTAACTTCTTTTACAGTGGTGTTACACATAACCTTTGCACTGTCATATACCCTTACCAAAAGTCCGTCACGATAAAAATGTGTTGATTCCGTAGCCAATTCCGATTTCATCTCCACCAAAGTCACATCATGCCCTTCTTCATGAAATGATACTGCGCCTTCTGCGCCTACCAATCCACCACCCATAATAACTACATTTTTTCCAAGCTTTTTCGGGTTAAGTTCTGCATCAATGGCCATAATAACATTTTCTCCATCCAATCCTTTGATTGGTGGCTTTAATTCTTTTGAGCCAATGGCGATAAAAAGAGCATCGGGGTTTTTCTCTTGAATGTACTCTGGTGTCACTTCCGTATTTAACTCTATGCGAACACCTGCTTTTCGGATTCTTTCCTCCAAAACCTTTGCAAATTGGCGATATTCCTGTTTAAAAGAAGCGGCTCCCGCAGGGAGAAGATTTCCTCCTAGCGTATTCTTTGCCTCCGCCAGAGTAACCCGATGGCCTCTTTCTGCTGCAACGAAAGCTGCTTCCATTCCAGCAGGACCGCCTCCAACTACCAAAATATCTTTCACAACTTCAGCCGGTTTTACTCCAAATCTAGCCTGCTGTTCCTGCCCAATCACAGGATTTACTGCACAACGAACCATTTCCTGCGGTTCAATTCCTCCAAAACATTCATAGCATCTCAAACAAGGGGTGATATCTTCTGCCTTCCCTTCCAAGGCTTTTTGTGGCAAATAGGGATCCGCCAAGGATTCACGAGCTATTTCGATAACATCTGCCTGACCGGTAGCAATTATTTCTTCCATGTGTGCGGGATCCTGAATCGCCCCTACACATGCCACCGGTGTCTTTACGTGTTTTTTAACCTCTGCAGCCAGATACACATTTACACCGTGGGGATAAAATGAACAGGGATGTGTCCGTTGAAACATGGTAGGATCTTCATGGTTTCCGCAGGAAACATTTATCAAATCACATTTTCCATCCACCATCTTCGCTACTTCAATACAGTCCTTTTGTGTTAAACCACCCTCCAAGAAATCATCACCACTGATTCGAACTTCGATTGGGAACATAGGTCCACAGGCTTTTCTCACAGCCTCTACAGACAACAGGAAAAAACGTGCGCGGTTTTCTAAAGAACCGCCAAATTCGTCAGTACGCTTATTCCAAGCCGGTGATAAAAACTGAGAAAATAACCAGCCATGAGCTGCATGTATTTGCACCATGTCAAATCCACAATCCTTGCAAAGCTTTGCTCCTTTTCCATAGCTTTCAATGATTTCATAAATCATCTCTCGTGGCATTTCACTTACGTGGCCTTGGGGCATGTCCATATCACTAACGCCCCAGGCTTTTCCAGATTTGTCTATGGTACCGCCAACACTAGAAAGCCCACTATACATTCCACCATGAGAAAGCTGGGTATTTGCATAAGCCCCTGCATTATGAATAGCCCATGCAGTTTGTGTCAAACCCTGACGAACACCATAAGAATCCAGCTGTAGCTGCTTATCATGTTGCTTTCCTGTAGTGGAATGAACGATGGATTCCCCATACGTAACCACTGCCGCTCCACCCATGGCCTTTTTCTCAAGATATGCTATCATCTCTGGCGTCATATGCCCTTCCAGGGTAATCATACTTGGGGAGGTTGGCGCACAAATGATGCGATTTTTCATTCTTACATTTCCCAATCTTAAAGGGGAAAATAAATGAGGATACAATTCCTTTCCTTTAAACTTTTTACCTGCCATATATAACCTCCAATACATCATACAAGTCGTGGATATCTCCATTACACCCTACGTATTTTGGAAATATCCACCCTTCTGATTTTATTGTAGGATGGCAGTCTGGCATTCTCAAAAAAATAATTTCCTCTAAAAAAAGGAAAAGAACCATATCTTTTCAAATATGGTTCTCTCAATCAACTTATTTTTTTATTTTCACTTTCTTCACGGACGACCACGCAAAGTAATAGGTCCCGGAGGAATTCTTTTTATAGCTTCGGATATAAACTTTGTAGGTCTTATTTTTCTTTAGTTTCTTAATGACCTTTTTTAAAGTCTTATTCTTTGTAATTTTGACGGTTTTCGTTTTGCTTCCCACCACGTATTTTATTTGATATCCCGTGGCCTTTTTATTCTTCTTCCATTTTAGTTCAATGGACTTTGTTTTTATGTTTTTAGCAGAGGAAAAAGAAGGGGTGGTCAATCGGTATATCTTTTTGGAAGCAGAAACCGATTCACCATAGTTTGTATTTCCCACAGCACGAACCCGGTAATTATAGGTAGCGCCATTTTTTGATTTTACGGAGCCATCTGTATACTTGGTCACGTTACTTCCAACGGTTTTCAGATTGCTATAACCACTACCATTTTTCCTTTGAATAATATATCCCGTAGCACCACTCACCTTTTTCCAGCTAATGGTTATACCGGATGTTGCATTGGATAAAGACACACTGGGCGCACCCAATGATGCTTTTGTAATTGTATAGGCAAACGATGTCGTCCCTTGAAGGACGCTTCCATTTCCGGAAATCGTAGCCACATACGTCCCCACATTTACGGAAGATGGATAAGTCACACTATAATAGTGGGAAGGAACCAGCGCTCCCTGATAGTAAAGATACACTGCAGGGGCTTGCTGTTGTCCGTTATATACAAATGATGTAGCGGTTGGCTGAACGGTACAGCTGGTAATAGAGACACGATTGTCATACTCCACATAAGAAACCGTACTTGCAGTTTCCGTTGCACCTGCGATAGACTGCAACTCATTTCCTGTTACGGATGCACTGTCTTTCATATCCGCCTTTGCCGCTATTGCTACCGGCGTAAAAGTTTTCGTAGCAGATATGGTAACACTGCTTCCGCTGCTGACTCGTTGTGCCTTGCTTTGGCCCACAGACGGTGTACTTCCATCTAAGGTGTAATAAATATAGGAACCCGAAGTTCCAGTGGAAAATGTAATTACATAAGTGGTTCCATTGGCTACTACCGAGATGGAAGGTGTCTCCACAGTTTCGGTGGGCAAAGATCCCAGTGTAGCGCTTGCTCCGGAAGAATAAGTGGCACTTTCCAACAATCCACTCCACATAGCTTCTACCACATGAGCATCACTTTGATCCACTGAGGCTAAATCCGAATCACTAAGAGCAAAAAACCGATAATCCTTTGAACTGCCACCATTATCTCCCCAGGTGCAATCCACCCATAGCCAGGCTCCCTCAAGGCGAATCATATTCCAGGCATGTCCATCGCTTGTTACTCCAATGGCATCCAATCCCAAGGAATTACATAAGGCTGTATATAAAAGGGTATATCCGGCGCAAACCGTCTCATGACGCACCAATGGACT
>JAILJP010000059.1 GCA_024694625.1 Lachnospiraceae bacterium
GGAGATATAGGTGCTAATTTAAAAGAAATACTCAGCTCCAACTAAAAATAGGCTCAGGAATGTCAAGCTCTGCTGGTTTTAATCATTACCATGATGATGAAAACTTCAGATTGCATTTTTCAGATTATAAAGATAAATATGGATTTTTTGAGAAGATTTGAGGAGATAAAATCAGTATGATAAAGGTGTTATTCATCTGCCACGGCAACTGATTCCACGATTCTCTTAAAGTCAGAAATAGCAAGTCTTGTGGGGACTTTTAGGTGGATTTGTAACCCACTTTTAACCCAGGCAATTTTTGTGCAAATGTGACAAAGCAGAAAAATAACAGTGATTTTGGAGATGTGACATACAATTACATATGGCGAAGCGCACTTAATCTTAAGTGAGCTTGGCTACCAATAAACAACCCCATCGGGTCGTGTCAAATGCAGGGAAGATGTGCTGGAGTTTGACGCGGGCTGGTGGGGTTGTTATTTTGTCTTTGACAATCCAAGGATATAGTCTGAAGAGGTGTTGTATAATCTGCAGAGCGTGATGAGGTGCCGAATCGGAAGTTCATTTGCTCCGCGTTCATATCTGGCATACATCGTTTGGGATGTCCCCAAAACAGAGGCGACATATTCTTGTGTAAAATCCGAATCTTCACGCAAATCGCGTATTCTTTTTGTATAATCCACAACTGCCGCCTCCTCTCTACTGCATTATTTATAATTATAAATTAGTAAAGTTTTTTACTATTGAATTTAGTAAACATCTTTACTAAAATTGTATTTATGAGTGTCGGTGTAAGGAGAGCAAGTATTTTGGATAAGGAATTATATATGGATTTAAAGGGCTTAAAGGAGATTGAAGCCCTTGCAGTAGCAGAGAGAAAAGAATACTTTGAAGAGATGCGTCGTTTTTGTGAAAACAGGAGAGCGAAAAAGCAGACAAATCCTTTTATTCTTTGGGGCATTGCTAAACTGGCGCCTCTGTTTCGCGGATTCGAAATAGAGTATAAAGGCTTGGAAAACATTTCCGGGGATGAGACATTTGTTTTTCTTTGTAATCACTCAAATTCTCATGATTTCTTCATAATTCGAGAGTCCTTTGCAAAATTAAATAAAAATGTGACTCCACTTGGTGCGTGGGACGGTTTGAGTCCTATTACAAGATTATGGTTTCGACTTGGCAATGTGACGTTGATAAAAAGGGATTCCAAAGAGTCAAAAGAAAGAGGTATTTTGGACTATTGCAGTCGGATTTTGCATGGAGATAACGGATTTGTGTTTGGTGAAGCAACTTGGAATTTACATCCGATCAAACCCATGCAAAATGTGAAGGCCGGTGTTACAGAGATAGCTCTCATTACCGGAAAGAGAATCATTCCGACTATTTTTGAATATGTGGAAGTGGATGGACTGTGTAAGAAAGAGAGCAAGCTATACAAAAAATGTATTGTGCGCTTTGGGGAACCTGTAGCTGTATCTACGGAACGTTCAATTTTTGGGCAAACGAGGGAACTCCAGAGCATTATGGAAAAAATGCGTCGGGAAATCTGGTCCCGTGAAGGCATTGTGAGGGACAAACTCTCAGATATAGATATCGACAGGTATATTAACCACACCTATCTGAAAAAGTATAAAGCATTTGGATTTCAATATGATACCTCTCTGGAATCGCAGTTTTTGTTAAAGGGCGAAAGTGGCGTAGAGAATGAATACTGTTTAGATGCGCAGGGAGACTTTGTACCGGGATTCTTAAAGAAATAAAAGAGGAGAGATTACAACATGACTGAGGAAAGAATGGAAAAGGAATTAACAGGCTATCCATCCATAGATAAGCCGTGGCTGAAATACTTTGAAAAAGAGTTATTGGAAAAAACATTACCAAAACGTACAGTTTTTCAAACGATTTATGAGAATAACAAAGACTACTTAAGAGACACAGCACTTATTTATTTTGGGGCGAAGATAAGTTATGACAAGTTGTTTAATAATATTGAAATGGTGACAAAAGCTTTAATAGGTGTAGGAGTTCAACAAGGGGAGGTTGTAAACCTTTGTACAGCTGCCACACCGGAGGCAATATATCTTATGCTTGCCTGCAATCGCATTGGAGCGATTGCGAATTTTATAAATCCTCTCTTTTCAAAAGAACAGATGACGGACAGGCTTCGAGAAACCGGTAGTCAACGTGTTTTTGTGTTAGATGCATTGTACCCAAAAGTGGAAGAATCCTTAAAGGACGCAAATATTACAGAGATAATTATTATTTCTGTTGCTGGGTCAATGCCATTTTTTGTGCGGACTGTGTCGGGGGTAGGTAAGACTACAAGAGAAATATTGAAAAGATCTTTCTCAGAAAATACTCGGATTATATCTTGGAACGATTTTCTACAAAGGGGCAAGGAGGAGTATTTAGAAGATGCTTTATATAAAGAGGAAACTTCAGCGATAATGGTTTATTCCTCGGGTTCAACGGGGGCTTCAAAGGGAATAGTTCTGACGAATGATGGAATCAATGCAACGATAGCAAACTATGAAAGGGATTCTTTTTATGGAAAACGCACAGATACGTTTCTTGCGATGATTCCAGTGTGGTTTTCAACAGGTATAGTACTGTCTGTTTTAATGCCAATAGCACATGGAGTGACCGTTATACTTGAACCAGTATTTAGCAAGGAAACTTTTGCTAAAGACCTTAAAAAGTACAAACCAACTATGACGTTAACTGCAACAAGCTTATGGCTTTATGTGGCAACTGCAAAAGAAACACAGAATATAGACTTGTCTCGGATGAATTATCCAAGCACGGGAGGAGAAAAAATAAGTGAGCAAGACGAGAAACTTTTGGATAACTTCTTGTTAAGTCATCATGCAAAATCAAAACTGTTAAAAGGTTATGGAATGTGTGAACTCGGAAGCGAAGTTTGTGGAACTACCGTAGCAAAGGGTTATTCGTCGAAACCTCTTGGTGTAGGTTATCCCGTGCTGGGGGCGACTGTCAGTGCGTTTGACCCCATTACGAATATAGAACTGAAATATGGTGAGCATGGTGAAATTCGTGTTTGCTCTCCTGCAAAAATGAAAGGTTATTTTAAAAATCCGGAAGCTACGAGCGAGTATTTCTGGACAGATGAAAACGGGATGACATGGGGATGTACAGGAGATATCGGTTATGTGGATGAAGATGGAGAAGTATTTATCTTAGGAAGAAAAACAGACTCAGCTACATTAGAAAACGGGGACCATGTTTATTTGTTTGATATTGAAGATGTTATCTTGCGGGATCCGAATTTATCCGGATGTAAGGTGGTCGCTGTAGAAGATGAAGGGAAAACGGTGCTTGCTGCGCATATTACACTTCGACAGGCTACAGCGGATGCTACAAAATTAATTCGTCAGATTGATAAGTTATGTCATCAGAGCCTTCCGGATGCGCATTGTCCTGTGAGATACAAAATACGAGATTCATTCCCGGTTCATCCAAACGGAAAAAGGGATGTGGGAGCACTGAAACAGGAAAAAGATGGATTTATTTTGGTAGGGAAGATGAAAAATGAGTGAGAAAAGTGAATTAACAGGCTATCCGTCCATAGATAAACCGTGGCTGAAATACTATAGCGAAGAAGCGATAAATGCACCGCTTCCGGAATGCAGTATTTATGAATATATGTATGAAAACAATAAGGACTATCCGTCAGATATAGCAATTAACTATATGGGGCGGAAGATTACTTATGGGGAATTATTTGAAAGTATTGATAAGACCGCGGCGGCATTCATTAAGGCTGGGGTAAAGGAAAAAGAGATAGTGACAGTGGCACTGCCAAGCATACCGGAGGCTCTTTACTGTGTATATGCGCTTAATAAGATTGGTGCAGTGGCAAATATGATACATCCGCTTGCCGGTAAAGAAGAGACACTTAATTATTTTAATGAAGTACAGAGTAGAATAGCGGTTATCTTTGATGTAGCATATGATGCCATTGTTAAAGACATCGGGAAATCCTCGGTTGAAAAAGTGATTGTGGCATCACCGGCAGATTCGTTACCCATGCATCTTAGAGTTCTATATGGGCTAAAGGTAAAAAAGCCAAATCTGAACGGAAAAGTATTTCAAAGTTGGAAGTCATTTATTCAGGATGGCAAGGAAACTGCAATACCGGATGTTAAGAAAGATTGTCATGAAATGGCAATTATATCGCATACGGGTGGGACTACTGGAGCGCCGAAAGGCGTGATGTGCTCAGACAATAATGTTAATGCGCTGATTTATCAAATCATTTGTAATTTTGAATATCATAGGCAAGAAACATGTTTAGTAGTATTACCACCATTCGTTAATTACAGTCTTGTTGAATCAATGATGGCAACTCTTTGCATAGGGTTCAAAGTGGCGTTAATCCCTAAGTATGAACCTTTGAAGCTAGGTGAGTATATTGCAAAGTATAAGCCCTATGTTATCTTCTCTATTCCTGCTTATTGGGAGGCGGTTCAAAGAATCAAAAATATTGATTCAATTGATATGTCATGTTTACGATATAGTATTTACGGAGGTGAATCAATGGTTCCGGAAACGGAAATAGTGATTAATAATCTTCTGAAAAAGTGTGGAGCGAGAGGACAACTTCTTAAAGGCGTAGGCTCTACGGAATTGATAGCTGCTGCGACATCTACATATGAAGGCTGTAATGAGATTGGAAGTGCGGGGGTTCCTTTGTCTCGTATGAACTGTAAGATTGTTGATAAGGAAACAGATGAGGAGGTCTCTTATAATCACAAAGGTGAAATCTGTTTTACGGGACCGACGTTGATGCTTGGATATTACAATAATAAGCAGGCTACTGATGAAATTGTTAAGGTCCATTCTGACGGAAAGCGTTGGCTTCATACCGGAGATATAGGTTATATCACGGAAGACGGAGTGCTGTTTGTTACCGGTCGCATCAAGCGAATCATTATGACAAAGGGCGAGGATGGCCAGGTGACAAAGATGTTCCCGGACCGTATTGAAAAAGCCATCAATAAGCATCCCTCTGTTTTCTTAAGCTGTGTGATAGGAATCAAGGATGCGGATAGGATACATTTTCCAAAAGCTTTTGTTGAATTAAAGCCAGAGTGTGAAGCAACAGAGGAACTAAAAACCGAAATCATTCAGCATTGTAGGGAAGAACTGCCTGGTTATATGGTTCCGGTAGAGATTGAGTATATATCCGAAATGCCACGCACCAGCCGAGGTAAGGTGGATTATAGGGCGTTGGAGATAATATAGGATAAAACATTCTTTATAAATAAGTATTATGAACATTATAAGTTTTTTTCATATGCTTTCTCTTCCAAAACCGGAATATGAGGCATATTGTCGCGAGATGCGTTTGAAACGGTATCAAAAGTATGGAGCAACTGTCCGGTGGTTAAGACTTCATTCTTTTGCACATTTGTTATTAATTCCTTTGATGAAGCTATACCTCTTTTTAAGTGGGAAAAGGTATAAAGTGCTTTTTGATAATCGGCAAAAGACAGATCGTCCAATAATTTATTGTCCAACCCATATAGGTGGTACGGACATTGAAATGTCATTTTGTGCCATAAAAGATCCGTGTTGGATATTAATGGGGGATCCAAGGGAGTTGTATAAAAGTGTAGATGGAATGCTGCTGCAAATAAACGGCTGGATTCCAATGGACGGTTCGGTAAAAGAAGACCGAACCGTTGCAAAAGCCCAGATGATAGAATTATTAAATAATGGTGGGAATTTGTTGCTTTTTCCGGAGGGCGTTCAAAATATAAGTTCCAATTTGCTTTTGAATCATTTATATACGGGTGCGGTGGAGTTGGCGATTGCCTGTAATGCAGAAATCATTCCAATAGGCATAGTGAACAGAAATGGCACATACTATTTTGCTATAGGTGAGAATATTGTTTACGAAGGAAGAACATTAGAGGAGCGGTACATTTTATCAACTGAATTACGTGATAGAATGGCAACATTAGTTTGGAACATAATCGAAAGTTTTCCGGTAATGGAACGAAAAAAATATATGGCACCGGATTATGAACAGTATATAAATGAAATATTGGATGTGGGTTCCGGTTATACATGGACAATACAAGATATTCAAAATGGGATGTTCAAACCGAAAGAACAAGAGGACGAAGAAGATGTGTTTACGTTCTTTTCCACAATAGAGCCACGATATGCAAATGCGTTCCTTTATAGGGGAAATGAAAGATTTTGGATGAAGTGACTTTTTTGTTTGTTAACTTGTGCTCCTGTGGACCAGAAGTTTCTTTCCACTCATTTTAGGATACCCTAGTAGCACAAGCAAGGTCTTAGGCCTGGCCTAACGCACACAACATAGGAAGTGTGGAATGCATAATGAGGAGACTTTTAGGTTGTAACTTTATGCGTATCCTGTTACATGATTTTTAAGTGAAGTATCGGATTATCCGCACATTGTTGGCAATTCGCAGTTTTTCTACAGAATGCAGTATTTATGGGGCTCCAGGGTTACGAAGCTTCGTTCGGGATGTCCGTGAAGGGGCATTGTGAGTTAATCGTAAAATGAAGTGTTCAAGAATGTTGTCACCACATGGTGGACAAGCTCGTTGAACTTCTGCGAAAGGCTGTTTTTACAAGGGATTCGGTATATGCGAAGCTTCGAAAAATACCAAGATTTAGACAAAGGGGCTGCCCACCTGGCCAGAAGCTTTTTTAAAAATTACAACTGTTACAACGAGTGGTGTAACATAAGTGTTTCATTTCATTTTTTCTAATAAATTGCTGTATCACCTGTAACATCAATATTATTAAGGCTTTGAGCGCCTATAATAGCAGTGTAACAGCTTTTGTATCTATTTATTATAATTATTGCAAGATACGTATTTTGTCTGACAAAATATACTTGTTAGGGCGCTCCCTAAGACCCCAGTGTTTATTGTTTGTATAAAGTTTGGTTCCCAATGGTCCTTAATGGCCCTAAATGGTCCCTAATGGCCCTTTTTTTTGAAATTGGGGTCTGTTACATTAGAATCAGAATAGTTGGAACGAGGAACTTGGTAAATGTACCAGGTTCCTATTTTGTTACAAAAAAATTTAAAGAGGAGAGCTGATTGAAGACAGGAAAACACCTGTCTTCTTTTTTGCGCAAAATTTCTGCAGATTCAGATCATATGTGTCCCATATGTATTTTGAACGGGTGGAAATAAGAATTCTTCATTTTTCTAGTAATGAGTCACTTACTGAACCAAATGAATTATGAGCGGAAAGAACAGGAGGTTTAATTAATGAATATTGCAGAAACGATAAAGCATCTTGGAAATCACTGGGATTTATATAGTTTGGCAGGTGATGGAGAGTATAGCTTTGATAAAGCAAAGAAATATTTGATGGATGAGTGCGGAAAACCGGAGTCAACTGCCAGAGCTAAGATGAGTGCCTTTCGATATGCCAGAGACAGTTTGATAAAGATTAGCAGTGATGGAAAAAGATACTTTATAGATCTGGAAAAGCTGAATATCCTAGAGGCTTCTATAGATTCGGTGATACATTTTTCAAAGATTGATTATCGAGGGCAGGAGATGGAAGAATTGGAAGTTCTTTATGATTTTCAAAAAGGGGAAACATCAGATTGGATG
>JAILJP010000061.1 GCA_024694625.1 Lachnospiraceae bacterium
ATAGATTCTGCAGATAAAGATGCTGGTAAGGTATTAGTGCAAAATTCTTATCAAAATGGTTCCACTGCTCAAAGTACGTGTGAAAATTATGTTAAAGGAAGTAATCCAAAGTTCATACTTTCCTCTAATTTGCCGAAAGCAAAAACATCATCTGCAGACGCCTCCGAAGTAAACGCGACTTATAGTAGTGCAAACACTTATCATGATGCGGTACTCCGTGCAGGACAGGGATTACAGAATACTACTTCTGAGACAAATAACCCTGAAATTATGAATAAGGAATTCACCAACGGTGCGGAAGGTACCTTAGTATTGTCTTGTTATTTGGATGTTACATATGATTTATCTAAGGTAGAAGAAATAACGGGATTAAGTGCGAGTACATATGCTGCTAATGGAATTGTTGATAATAATTATAATCGTAATATTTGGAAAGAAGGATTTACTACTTCGGATTCAGAGTTTAACAATTATTCCAATAACAATGATTACGAAGTAAAACTATCTTCTTCCAATATAGAATTAGATACGACACATGGCTCTTCAAACAATCTTTCAGATATTATTAGTGAAGTAAATGATGGAGCTGATATTATTGATTTGTTAGTTGTAGGGAAAACCTATTCTTCAGGCAATTCGAAAGCTACGGAAGGCGCGGATTCCTATACTTTCTTAGGATGGTGTTTACAGGAGGACGGTAGTGGCTATATTTACAGTTCGCCTACTTCATTTCCTATTGGAAACAGTTATAAATGGTATCCGATATTTGATGTAGCGTATTCGTTAGAATACAATTCTAACTATGCCACACCAAATCGTTCAGATTTAGGGGGAGAAATGCACTATGACTCTTATGATAACGGCAGCAGTGTAGAGAGAACTACTTTGTCAACTTCTACTAAGGATATGACTTCGATTGCAGAAGACACTTTCTTTAAAGTAAGTTCAAAAGATGAGACGACACATTTGTACGCTACATCTGAAGTGCTTGGAAATTGTGGACCAAATTTGGATATTCCAAATTATTGGGAGAAGAAAATAGAGACTACCCATAAGAATATCTATACGGAATTAGATGAAGACTATACGTATTGGTATAAGTTTATTGGTTGGTCTTTGAATCAAAACTCCAATTTTACAGATATATTTAACAGTGATCATACGAAGAAAGTTTATACGACTTCTGATGTAGAAAACTTCATTAGTCCGAAGATTTCATATGTAGAAAACAATTTTATTGTGAATAATGCAGATCGTTTAAGCAGATTGAAATTTTTAGAGAATCATTCTGATTTCATCAAGGTAAAAGAAGTCGATAACCAGTCTCTTTTATATGTGACCATGTATGCAATCTGGGACGAATATCCTGAAATATTTGCGAAGGACTTTACGTTGATGTCAAATGATGCAGCACTTACCAATGCTGATACATTTAAACAGGCGGTCATTGATAATTATATTACAGCTACAGATTATGAATTAAATTATAAGAGTGATGAGCATCTAATAGTTACAGTTGAAAACCTGGATTATGATGCAATAAAATCCATTGGTCATGGCGGAGATGACGTTGGAACGGTATCTGTTACGGTTAAAGTAGTAGATGAGGTTGGAAATGCATCTTATGATACATGTGATGTGACTATTATCTCAAGTACAGGAATGACTTCACCTTCCGATGGGGAAAATGCTTCTTTATATGTTCGATTTGTAGATGAAGAGAACTGGTTAAAGAATGATTTTTGGAATATTATTTTTGCCAATGGTACGAAATCAATCAAAGACTTTGGCGATACGGATCGTCAACAAATAGCAAAAATGGAGCAAATATGTGATGCCTATGAATTGTGGCTAAGTCAAACTGGATTAAGTTTGGAGGTTGAAAGAATATTAGAAGGCACAATCTCTGTTGAAGCAATGAATGCTTTGAGGGATTTAGGTACTTCTAAATCTAATATACAAAGAACAATGGAAAATAATTCAAATGATGGTGCTATGGATCCTTACTCAAAATGGTATCTGAATCCTCAACTGGTATTGGAGATTAATGAATCATTTGATGGCATTGTTTCAAATCCTCAATAAATCACTGTTTTATGGCTACATTGATGATTAAGACTGAATGTGCCAGCTTTTTATAAAGAAGTATTCATGCAAAAAGCCTGCGTCATACTATATGACGCAGGCTTTATTTCTATTTCATATAAATTTGTTATCCGGCATACATAATACCATCCAGCAAATCTTCTTCGCTGATTCCGTTGATGGTTCGTCCGAGGTCGTCGTCGATTTCGAATTGTACGCCAACAAAGGTGCCGTCTTCTTTTTCAAAGATAACGGTGTCGGTTCCGTTGGTACGGTAAAAGGTCAGTTTTTCTCCGGCACTAATGGTACTTTCTTTTTTTAGCTCATTGGTATTGATATCTACTTCAAAACCTTGGAAGTCTTTTTTGACGGTTAGGGTTCTTCCGTTTCTAATAAAGTAATAATCGGAATCGGATACCGGCATTCCGTCGCTATCCAAGGTATAGGTTTTGATACCGTCATAGGTACTAATGGCATCTAAGTGGCTAGAAAGAATAAAGCCGGTGGGAGATACCAAGGGGTAATATTGCCAAATGCCATCTTCCTCGTCTTCGGATTCCACATAAAGGGAAGGTTCAGCAACATTCAAACCGCCCACTTTTTGAATCTTTCCATCGTTGAGTGAAACCACATCCAAACTTGTAAAATCATTGTCACCATGTAAAAAGATGAAAAGATAGATTTTATCGTCTTTCGTATGAATGGCTTTTATATCTGTGGTGTAGAAGTATGCTTCCAAGTCGTAGGATGCATCATCATAGACGATCGTAGCAGAAGAACACATGGAGTCTTCGTAGTTTTCAGTAATGGAAAGATGCTCCTGTGTATTGTCTCCGTTTAAATCGATGTAGTAATCATTTCCGGAGTAAAGATTCAACACATAGGCTCCGGTGGCAGCGGTGTAATCACCGGTAAAGAGCTCTTCGTGTTCTGCAAAGGAAATCAGAACATTTTGAGAACCTTCTGCGTAACTGGCCAATTCATAAGGGTTGAAGATGAACATAACACCTTTTGCATTCATATACCAACTAAACTGGTAGGTGTCAGGGTCATCAATATAAGACTGTAGCGTCTGATCCAAATCAAAGAATTCTACGTCGGGGTAATTCGTTTCCAAAGAGTTTTTTAGTACAGGAATGATATCGTCTACGGAAGTAAATATATCGGAAAGCTCCAACTGCTTTCCGGTCTGGGTATCAAAGGTGTATCCCGTCGTACCATAAGAGCCGTGGGCGCCGCCGGTGAAGGTATCGGTACTTTGACTGATGGAGAAAACAGATTCGTCAGCCCGTTCTACACTTAAAGAAGAATCGTCATTGTAATACATGCCGTCGTCCAAATAACCTTCTTCGTAATCCGTGGTAGCATACTCTACATTGGATTCAAAGTTGTCCTTTTGGCTTGCCAGCATGGTATCGGATAAACTGTTTAGGGCACTGTCTAAAGCAGAGTAGTATTGAGCAGATTCCTCATCCAAAGAAATGGTATCGTAGGAACTTTCTACCAAGAATTCCACACCATCATCTTTTGTTTTTGAACAAGTATTTTTTGTGATGATGGGTTGAATAGCAATAAATCCTTCAGAGGTTTCTTCCTCTGTGGTTTCGGTAGTTTCTTCCGTTTGCGTATTGGAATCGCTTTCGCCGGTTGTATCAGTTTTTTTACAACCGCAAATGCAAAGACCAAAGCAAAGGGCAAGGGTAATTGCTAATTTAAATTTTTTCATATGATTCCTCCAATAATTGAACCAAAATCCTCTTATATGATAATAAAACGAAAAATAAAAAAAAGAAATAGCAGAATTAACCTTGTTTTTTAAAAAAGAGTGTGCTATTCTAAACCCGTTGTACTTTAGCGCTTTAAAGCGACGAACAAGTACGGATAACTGTATTGATTAGGAGATGACATATAATGAAAGAAGTAGCAAAGCTTTTAGGATTCAGAGAAAGCATCAAAGTAGTAGATGCAACTTTAAGAGACGGAGGCTTGGTTAATGATTTTTATTTCACCGACGAGTTTGTAAAGAAATTATATGAGACCAATATCAAAGCCGGTGTGGATTATATGGAATTGGGATATAAAGCATCCAAGGAATTGTTTGACGTAGACAAATTCGGAAAGTGGAAGTTCTGCGATGATGAAGCAATTTTGGATGTTATCGGTGATAATTCTGAGAAGAAAATTAAATTGGCTGCTATGGCAGACGTGGGACGTTGTGACTACAAAAACGATATTAAAAATAGAACAGAGAGTCCCTTGGATTTGATTCGTGTGGCATGCTATGTGCATCAGATTCCCGCAGCCATCGATATGATTGAAGATGCAAAGAACAAAGGCTATGAAGTAAGCTGTAATATTATGGCGATTTCCACTGCTCAGGATGCAGATGTAAAAGCAGCTTTGGACATGATTGGACAGTCTCCGGCAGATTGTATTTACATTGTAGATAGTTTTGGTTCCTTATATCCGGAACAGATGGCACGTATTGTAGATGTATATATGAATACCGCTGAAAAATACGGAAAGAAGTTGGGAATCCATGCCCATGACAATCAAAAACTTGCGTTTGCCAACACGATTGAAGCTGTTGGTGATGGTGTGGATTGGTTGGATGCCACTTACGCCAGCATGGGACGTGGCGCAGGAAACTGCTCTATGGAAAACTTACTTGGATTCTTAAGAAATCCCAAGTACAATCTCTATCCTGTAATTAAATTCATCGAAGAGGAGATGGTTCCTTTAAAGGAATCCGGCTTACAGTGGGGATATGATATTCAGTATTTGATGACCGGTATTTTTAACCAGCATCCTCGTACTGCAATTGCCTTCACCAAAGACAAGCGCAAGGATTATACTGAATACTACAAAGAGCTTACCGCTCAGGAATAACTTTCGACAGTAACGTTTTTTACATAACATACTTTGCAAAAAGGCTTTTCGCTTGATGAAAAACATCGGGTGGAGGGCTTTTTTATATGTAAACATATACAAATTAATAAGAAAAGTATGCAACGAACGTGGTGTAATTCTCTTTATAAAATATGTGTGGTGAAAAGTGCACAAAAAAGGAAACTAATTTTTAAATATATTTAACAGTTATATACAAAGGTGTAATTTTCTGTTACAATAAAATCCGAGAGAACCGTCCCGGGGGGATACCTGGGTGGAAATCGGGGGAAAATTCTCTCGTATATAGAAAAGTATAAGTAATTTAGGAGGAAAACATGGCTAAGGATTTGGTTAGAAACTTAAGACCAATGGATATGTCAAAGGGCGATCCCATGATTAACGAGTGGGATTACTGGCAGGATCCCAACTATGTTGCGGACGATCCGGAAAAAGAAAAGCTGGTACTTCAGCTTGCTACCCGTATTACCGATCGTTACGTGAAAAAATTTACAGGAAAGATTAATAATCGTGACCCTGAGTACTGGTTACTGGATCACGTTTTAACAAAGGAACAGGTGAAGTTTTTATTGACTTCCTTTGAAAAGACACGTGTACCTTATACCATTCCTCAGTTAGCTGAGAAGAATGGTTTATCAGTAGAAGAGACTACTGAAATTGTTCATAAGATGCGTTACTTAGGTATTATCGAGCAGACACGTTCTTCCAGAGACCCGGAGAATTTTGAGTATCGTTATGAGCTCCCGATTTTTGTTCCCGGTTCAGCAGAGTTTATGATGATGCAGGATTCTGTTACAGATGAACATCCTGAGATGGCAACATTTTTCAACCTTATGACTCAGTTGCCCTTAGGTGGTATTACTCAGATGGTACCTCCCGGAGGAAGTGGTATCGGTATGCATACCATTCCTGTTGAAAAGGCAATCGAACTTGAAAATCAGTCCGTACCTGTAGAGCATTTGTCTCGTTGGATTGATATGTATGACAAGTATGGTATTTCCGAATGTTCCTGCCGTAAGCAGCAGACCATGCGTGGCGAAGGTAGTGGACAGATTCGTGGTGATTACTGTATCGGTATGGGCGATATGGCTGAATACATGGATGACAGAGGAATTGGTCACTATGTAACCAAAGAAGAAGTTTATGAAATCTTGGAAAGAGCTGAGCGTCATGGATACGTTCACCAGATTACCAATATCGATGGTGAAGGCAAAATCGTTGCTATTTGTAACTGTGCTGCAGGTGTTTGTAATGCACTTCGTACTTCACAGCTTTACAATACTCCAAATATGTCAGCTTCTGCATATCGTGCACACGTTGAAAAAGAAAAATGTGTTGCCTGCGGTAAGTGTGTAGAGATTTGTCCTGTTGGTGCTGCTAAGCTTGGTCAGAAGCTTTGCAAGAAGGATGGTTCTGAGGTGAAATATCCTAAGTCAGAACTTCCCAACGCACGTAAGTGGGGTCCTGATAAATGGAATTACAACTATCGTGATGATGCAAAGATCAATTGTTACGATACAGGTACAGCTCCTTGTAAGACAGCTTGTCCCGTACACCTTGCTATTCAGGGTTACATCAAGATGGCTGCTGAAGGAAGATTTGAAGATGCATTGAAGTTAATCAAACAGGACAACCCCTTCCCTATGGTTTGTGGTGCTGTATGTAACCGTCGATGCGAAGATGCTTGTACCCGTGGTACCATCGATCAGCCTCTTGCTATTGATGAAATTAAGAAGTTTATCGCTTCTTTGGATTTGAAGAAAGAAGATCGTTACGTTCCTCTTTGTGAGAAACATGACGGAGGATTCTGGTCAGATGACTACAAGGTAGCCGTTATTGGTGCCGGTCCTGCCGGATTGTCTTGTGCATACTTCTTGAGATTAGACGGATATCCCGTTACTGTATTCGAGAAAGAAAGCCGACCCGGTGGTATGCTTATGAACGGTATTCCTTCTTACAGATTGGAAAAAGATATTATTGATGCTGAAATCGACGTTATGCGTCAGATGGGCATTGAAATCAAATGTGGTGTAAATGTTGGTGAAGATGTTACCATCCAGAGCCTTCGTGAACAGGGATATAAGGCCTTCTTTATTGCAGTTGGATGCCAGGGCGGAAGACTTGCAGGAGTTCCCGGTGAAGATGCCGATGGTGTACAGACCGGTGTTGACTTCCTTCGTAAAGTAAACCTTGATCATACTATTCACTTAAGTGGTGATACTGTTGTTGTCGGTGGTGGTAACGTAGCAATCGACGTAGCAGGAACTGCTCTTCGTGCCGGATCTTCAAAGGTTACCATGCTTTGTCTTGAGTCTCCTGAAGAAATGCCTGCAGCAAAAGATGAAGTTGCAGAAGCAAAAGAAGACGGTATCGAAATTAAGAATGGCTGGGGCCCGAAAGAAATCTTGGTTGAAAACGGAAAGGTTGCAGGAATTGTATTTAAGAAGTGTACTTCCGTATTTGATGAGAATCACAGATTCGCTCCTAAGTATGATGAATCTGAGACCATTACCATTCCTTGTGAAAATGTTCTTCTTTCCATTGGTCAGTCCATCCAGTGGGGCAACTTGTTAGAAGGCACAAAGGTTGAGCTTCGTCCTAACGGAGGAATCATCGCAGATCCTCTTACCAGACAGACAGCAGAACCTGATATCTTCGCAGGTGGTGATGTATTTACAGGACCTAGATTTGCAATTGACGCTATTGCAGGTGGACGTGAAGGTGCGGTTTCTATCAACCGTTTCGTTCATCCCGGAAACCGTTTGGATCTTGCCCGTGACAGACGTGAGTTTATCGAATTGGATAAGGATGATATCTTGGTTGAGTCCTTCGACAATGCAGCTCGTCAGATTCCCGGAAAGAAAGCCGGCGTTGCAAAGGAAACCTTCGAAGATTTACGTCTTTGCCTCACAGAAGAGCAGGTTAAGATTGAAGCAAACCGTTGCTTAGGCTGTGGTGCTACTACAGTAGATGAAAATCGTTGTATCGGTTGTGGTCTTTGTACAACCAAGTGTGAATTCGATGCAATTCACCTTCACAGAGATCATCCGGATGCTTCTAACATGTGTAGAGCAGAGGATAAGTTCGGTAAGATTGCACCTTACGTATTAAAACGTGGTGGAAAGATTATCGGAAATGCTCTTACAGGATACAAGAAATAATATTTCTGAAAACACTCAAAAGACAGTGGTATTTATCTGATACCGCTGTCTTTTTTTGATGTTGTTAAAGATTTTTAATAAACATTCAAAATAAACAGATAATATGGTAAAATTAAAAAAAGTATACTTTAAAATAGTGAATTGACTACTTTTTTAGGAAAGAAGGACGAAAATGAAAATAACGGTACTGGGAACCCGAGGGTCCATGGCGGTATCGGGAACGAAGTATCAGGAGTTCGGAGGAGGGACTTCCTGTTACCTGATTGAGACCGATGAAAATGCCATCTACCTGGACGCGGGGAGTGGGATTATGAACAGTCCCACCATTGAAAAGAAAACCATTTCCATATTTTTAACCCATCCTCATCTAGATCATATTTTGGGATTTCCCTTTTTCCCTATGCTGGGAGAAAAGGACAGGAATATCTATTTGTATTCAAAAGGAAGAAATGGATTGTCCTCAAAAGAGCAGGTGGATTACGTGTTTTCCGGACCGGCCTGGCCTGTTCAAATGGAAAACTATCCGTCGAATCTGATTTATAAAGATTTGAATGAGAAGGATGGCGTGACCCTGAGTGATGCAAAGATTACGTGGATCGAAGGAAATCATCCATCCGGGTCTCTTATTTTTAAAATTGAAATCGATGGAGCGACTTTGGTATATGCTACGGACTATGAGCACTCAAAAGAGTCGGATCAGAGGTTAATTATCTTTGCCAAAGATTGTGATTTGCTGATTTATGATGGTCAGTATACCTTGGAAGAATATCCGCAAAAAAGGGGATACGGACATTCCACCAAGGAACACGGCATTGAAATCATGAATGCCTGTGGATGTAAAAAGCTTTTGTTTACCCATCATGATCCCTTCCATAGTGACGGGATGTTAAAGTTACAGGAAACAAAGCTACAAGGGAAGTGTGAAAACATTCGTTTTGCGAGAGCGGGAGAAATAATCGTAATATGAAAGAAATGACGAAGGAGAGGCTGATTGAAATTGCCATTGGTATTTCCGTAGAAAAAGACGTGGATACCTTGTTGGAGACGATTTTGACAGAAGCAATGCGTTATACCAACTGTGACGGTGGAACGCTTTATGTATGCACTGAGGAGAATCTGGAATTTCATACAGCAATTACAAAATCCAAAAATTTTTACATGAGTAAAAAACAGGGAAATATGATGTTGCCGCCGGTTCCCTATTCCAAAACCCATGTCTGTGCATGTTGTGCTTTGGAAAAAACAAAAATCAATATACCCGATGTTTACGAGTCAAAGGACTATGACTTTCATGGTGCGCAAAAATATGATGCCATGAATGATTATCGCACAACTTCCATGTTGGTACTTCCCATGGAAGATGATAAGGGAAAGGTCATTGGTGTCCTTCAGTTTATAAATGCTATGGATGATGAGGGAAATATTGTTTCCTTCCCTGAAGAATGTGAGCAGACCATTTATGCCTTGAACTCGTTGGCAGCGGTTAGTCTAAACAACCGAAAACTGTCTCAACAGGTTTTGAATCTCTTACATTCCTTTGTGGAAGTAATGGCTTCCGCCATTGATACTAGAAGCCCTTACAACGCAAATCATTCCAAAAGTATGGTAAATTACGGCAAACGTTTCATCCAGTGGTTGAACGAAAGTGAAAGCAACTGGAAGTTTGACGAAAAAGATATTGATCCGTTTTTAATGAGTGTTTGGCTTCATGATGTGGGAAAATTGGTAATTCCCTTGGAAATCATGGATAAGCCTACCCGTCTTGGTGATTTGGAGGATGGCCTGCTCTATAAGATTTCAACCGGTATTCTTATGGAGCGCATCCGCGGGTTGGAGCATCCAGATGAAAAAGAAGCATCCGATAAAAAAATTGGGGAAATTGAAGCTGCCAAGGAGTTGATTTTGTCATCCAATGCAGCGGGATTTTTACCAGATGAAAAATTAGAAGCAATTCAAAAAGCAGGAGAGCTTTTTATTAAAAATGACATGGGAGAGGAGATACCTCTTTTAAATGAAGAGGAAAAAACTGCCATGATGGTTCGGAAAGGAACCCTGACAGAGGATGAGAGAAAAATCATCCAATCCCATGTAGTAAACACGGAAAAGATGTTATCCAAGATGATATTTGACGGGGATTATGCAAATGTTCCGGTGTGGGCAGCATCCCATCATGAATTCTTAAACGGAACAGGATATCCCAAACATCTTACGGGAAAAGACCTTCCAAAAGAAACAAGACTGTTGACGATTTTGGATGTCTACGATGCGCTAACTGCAGAGGATCGGCCTTATAAACCGGCTTTGCCTACGGAAAAGGCGTTTTCCATTCTGCATGCCATGGAGAATGACGGACAAATCGATGGAGAAATTTTAGCTTTATTTGAAGAAAGCGGGGCGTGGAAAAAAGAGAATCAATAGGGATTGGAGAGAGGCTTATGGAAAAGAAAGTATTGAATCCGAAAATACTTGGGGCTGTGAGTGCAGTTGTTTTGGTAGTGGTGATTGTATTGGTTGTATTTTTTATGAAACGAGGAGACAATCTCACTGCTATCGTGGTACGACTGTTGCATTCCGAAGGTGAGGTAACCCTTACAGACGACAACGGAAATGAAAAATCCATGTTGGAGGATATGAACCTCTTTACCGGTTATGTGCTAAAAACCGGTGGCGATGGTTTGGTAAAACTGGGCTTGGATGAGACAAAGCTGGTTACCTTAAATAACAATAGTTTGTTGGGTTTTGAAAAGCACAACAAAGAAATGAAGCTGAAACTGGATGAAGGTCAGCTCTTTTTCAATGTTCAAAAAAAATTGGAAGATGATGAAAAATTGGAAATAGAGACTTCTACCATGGTAGTAGGTATTCGTGGAACATCCGGAATGGTAGATGCAAATCAGCTTAAAATCACCGTGACTGATGGTGAGGTAGAGATTCATGGTACCAATAAAGTGACCGGTGGTGAAAATTCGATTACCCTACAAGCAGGTCAATCGGTACAAATGAATCTGGATAATTCCAAGGAAGGAAAAGAGTCTGTTATCTTTATGGTACAGACTGCAAAATTGGAAGACTTACCGGACTTTGCTTTAAAAGAGATTTTACAGGATGAAGATTTGGCTGGACGTGTGGCAGAAACCTATGAAATGGTTGTGGATGAACTTTTGGACACAGTTCAGGATATTATAGATAGCCGTGAAGACAAGGAAAAAGAGGAAGAAGAGGCACCGGGAGATGTTGCAGTTTTAGTGACGGATGAATCTGACGATACCTCAAACAATAACGATAGACAAAGAAGTACCGGAAATCTAATCACTGATGATAATACCGGAACAAGTACGGAAGATAATAATACATCAGGGGATAATAACTCAGAAGAAAATAATAATTCATCAGAGGATAATAACTCAGAAGAAAATAATAATTCATCAGAGGATAATAACTCTGAAGAAAATAATAATTCAGAGGATGATCCCAATAATGAAGAGGAAGAAAAACCTACCTATTCTGTAACAGTTACTTCATCTTCCTCAGCAGGTGGAACTTATTCTTCCGATATTTCTAACGCAAAAGAAGGCGATACCGTTACTATTACCGCCAAGGCCAATGCAGGATATAAGTTTGTGGGATGGACGGTTGAAAGCGGAGACGTAAAACTAAAGGATGCTTCAGCTGCCACCACAACCTTTGTAATGGGCAAAAAGGAAGTAAAAATAAAAGCAAATTTTGAAGCGATTTCTTATAGCATTTCCGTTGGGGCAAATGACAGTTCCTATGGTCGGGTAACCGCCAGTGCATCAACTGCCATCATTGGAACGCAGATTACTCTTTCCGCTTCACCGGAACCGGGATACACCTTTAAAGAATGGAAGGTGGAAAGTGGCGGAGTAACGGTTTCCTCTTCAGTTTCCGAGTCTGGGGAAGGTAGTGGAAGCTTTACTATGGGAAGTGCCAATGTAAATATTACGGCGGTATTTGAATTAAAGAAATACACCATTAGTTACAGTATTGATAATCCTGCTTTAGGAGAAATTCATTTTTATCAAAGCGGAAACGAAATCGGAAGCTATGATGCCACTGCAGGAGTAGCATCTGCTACCGGAGTTATGGGAACGGAATTTTTAGTTCGATTTACACCAAATTACTTCGCTTATTTGGCAGAGGAAGCAATTGATGGCCTGTCGGATTTTTCAAGCAACGAAGACAGCGACGGTAATATGTATTTTGAAGGTACTTATACAGTCGGAACCTCTGACTACAGTGGTACCGTACCGGCACAAATGGAAGATACTGCGGACACTGAAGTCTGGTTCCGTGAGTCCGTAGAAGGAGAAATGGATGATTCTGCATTTTTGGTTAACATAGGAGGAAATGACGCTACTTATATCTTCTATGACGGAGAAACCGGTTATGTGAATGGTACTACTGTTCGTTATTCCGGCGACGGAGAAATCAGTGCAGAGGTTCGTTGCATGTCAGGGGGAGTGGATACACAGATGGCGGGCCCTCCTGTTTCCATGGATATTAACGGTACTACGGTATACTTTAAAAAGAAAACTGTAGATGGAGAGGATTATTACTTTATTAATCTTGGCAGTGGACTGATATGTGCTAATAATGGCAATGAATATGAAGCTACCGGAGAATCTTTGTTTATAGTAGCAAGAAGTTATGAAACGGGTGCAATGTTTGAGTATGAATTTGCAACCAGTGAACCTTAGGATGAATAATTGGGGGAAAGCATGAAAAAAACTATTATACAACAACTTATGGTGGCGGCCTTGGTGGCTGCCATCATCACCGGTATTACATATTTAGGGGCATTCGATTGGCTGGACAATCGAATCGCAGATAACTTATTTCAAAAAAAAGAGGCTTCTTCCGGTCAGATTGTAGTGATTGGTATTGATGAGGAGGCCCTGCAGGAGTACGGTCCATTTCAAAACTGGGACAGAAGCATTATGGCATCTGCATTGGAGGCATTAAATGCTGATCCGGAGAATAAGCCTGCTGTAGTGGCCGTTGATACTATGTATTCCGGTAATACAGAAGAAGCAGTGGATCAAAGACTGGCAAAGGCCGCCGAGGAGTTAGGCTGTGTCGTTGTGGGTTCCTCCGGTTCCTTTGGCAGTACAACGGAAATCAACGGTGACACCTATTCAATTAATGATTATTCCATGCTTTCCTATGAGGAATCCTATGAAGAGTTAAAGGCTGTCACTGCCACCGGCCATATCAATGCCATGTATGATTCGGATGGTGTCCTTCGACACAGTATTTTGTATGTTACAACAGAGGATGGAAAAAAGGTTTACTCTATGCCGGAGAGGGTGGCAGAGCTTTACTACAGATTGCAAAACGGGGAAAGTATTTCTCCAAAGGATTTAAACAATACTCTGGATGGAAGCGGTATTGTACTGCCGCCTACCGACTCCAGAGGGCGCTACTATGTGGCTTATACTTCCGAACCGGGGGATTTTTATGATGGAGTCTCCATAAAGGATTTAATAAATGGAGAAGTGCCTTCCGATTATTTTGCCGGAAAGATTGTATTTATCGGACCCTATGCGGCGGGGCTTCAGGACAACGTGGTAACGCCCATTGCCAGAGCCAAAAATATGTACGGAGTGGAATATCAGGCCAATGTGGTACAGCAGCTTTTGGATGGAAACTTCAAAAGAGAAGCGAAAGATAATAGGCAGTATTTTTTGGTGTTTTTATTGTGTTTTGTCTTTATGCTTTTGTTTCAGAAACTAAAGTTATTGCCATCAACCCTGCTTACTGCAGCAGTTATTGTGGCATGGATTTGCTTTTCTGCATTCTGCTATGATAAAGGAGTTGTGCTTCATCCCTTCTGGATACCGGCGGGAGTCGCCATTGTCTACGTGGTAACCGTAGTTTACAATTACCTAAAGTCCAGAGCAGAGAAGCGGGCAGTTACCCAGACCTTCGAGCGATATGTGGATACCGCCATTGTAAATGAGCTGTTAAAAGAAGGGAAAGATGCCTTGGATTTATCCGGAAAGAGCTGCGAAATTGCGGTGCTCTTTGTAGATATCCGAGGATTTACCACCATGTCAGAGGGGATGAGTCCTGAGACTGTAGTGGCGATTTTAAATGAATACCTTACCATGACTTCGGAGTGTGTTCGAAACAACAAAGGAACGTTGGATAAATTTGTGGGGGACTGTACCATGGCATTTTGGGGAGCACCTCTGGAAATGGAAGACCCGATTTATCACGCATTACTTTGTGCAAAGGATATTATTGACGGAGCGGCGGAACTTTCAAAGTCCTTTATGGAACGTTATGGCGTACCTTTAAATGTGGGAGTTGGTGTAAACTATGGTCCTGCAGTAGTAGGTGATATTGGTTCTGTGCGGCGGAGAGATTACACCGCCATCGGTGATACGGTAAATACAGCATCTCGTCTGGAATCCAATGCCCCGGCCGGAAAAATCTATATCAGTAGAGAAGTTGCCAACCGTATGGGGGACAGGATTCGAACCACTTCCCTTGGTGCAACCATTAAGTTAAAAGGAAAAGCCGAAGGCTTTGAAGTATTGGAATTGGATGGGTTTAATTAAACCCATCCATTTTTTTGTTGACAGATTCGTAAAAAGAGGTTATATTAAGTGTACTAGGTAGGCTAATACACACAAATCACAAATAATCACAAAATACGAAACACAAAACACAAAACCAAAATCCACTTGTGTATTAGCCAACGCCTAGACAAAAGGGACAGGAGAGTAGAAAGGAGGTGCCTATGCAGGTCATCAATTACCAAGATGGTCGTCCCATATATGAGCAGATTGTAGACTACTACAAACATTTAATACTGATGGGGGCCATGGAGACAGATGAACAGATGCCTTCAGTGAGAAGCTTGGCTGTAGATTTGGCAACGAATCCAAATACAGTGCAAAAAGCGTATGCACAATTAGAACGAGAAGGGTTTATTTATACCGTTAAGGGGAGAGGGAATTTCGTGAAAGAGAATTCAAATCTGGTGTGTGCCAGGCAAGACGAAATATGTAATAAGATTTTAGAGCTTTTAAAAGAAGCAAAGGAAATTGGAATTAACCCGAAAGATATTTTAAAAACTGCTTCGGAAAGGATTGGAAATGATTGAAGTAAAGGGAGTATGTAAATCATTTGATGATATCACGGCTTTAAACAATCTTACTTTGAACATGAAAGAAGAGGAAGTGTTTGGTTTGGTAGGAACAAACGGTGCCGGAAAATCTACGCTTCTTCGTATTATGACAGGAGTGTTGGAAGCTGATAAGGGAGAAGTCATAGTTGATGGAAAACAAGTATTTGATAATCCCAAAGCGAAAGAAAATATATTTTTGATTCCGGATGATCCGTATTATTTTCCTAATTCTACAGTGTCAGAGATGATGGGATATTATAGTTCGGTATATCGAAAATTTGATAAAAATAAATTTTCTTATTTACTTGAAAATTTTGACTTACAGGGAAATCGCAGAATTTCCACTTTTTCCAAGGGAATGCGAAAACAGTTGGCCATTCTTCTTGGAATCTGTTCAAATACCAAGTATCTTCTTTGCGATGAAACCTTCGACGGCTTGGATCCGGTTATGAGACAGGCTGCCAAAATGTTGTTTGCAAAGGAAATGGATGAAAGAGGTTTGACGCCGATTCTAACCAGTCACAACTTGCGTGAATTAGAGGACATTTGTGATCATGTTGGTTTGGTCCATAAAGGCGGAGTGCTTCTTTCCAGAGAGTTATCTGATATGAAATTGAATATTAGAAAAGTTCAGGTGGTATACCAAAACGAAGAGGAGCAGCGCAAGGCGGAAAGCCATATGGATATTTTGCTCCACGAAAACAGAGGAAAGGTTCATACCTATACGGTTCGTATGCCGGAAGCAGAGTTGGAGATGTGCTTTGAACATGTGAATACAATTTTGTTGGAAACTTTACCTTTAACATTAGAAGAAATATTTATTTGTGAAACGGAGGTGGTTGGTTATGACATCAAGAACATCATCTAAGCCGAAATCATCTCAGACATATATTACAAGAAATCGGATTTGGTTGATTTCTTTAATGACATTAATCGGATTTTTAGTTTATGTAGTAGGGTTCCTTTTAAAAGTAAGAGGAATCAAACACAGTATGGAAATATCATCCCCTACCTATTTGGTGACGTTACAAAATGATTTGTCCCATAACATAGTAACGTTTTTAGGAGGAAACAGGATTTCCACAGTGATTGCGGTGGTATTTGCAATCCTTTTGGGTCTTACATCCTTTAATTATTTGTATAAAAGTAAAACCATAGACTTTTATTTTTCCATTCCAGAGAAAAAAATGTCTTACTTTCGAGATGTGTGTTTCAACTCTATTATGATTTACACCATCATGTCGGTAGCATTTTATTTCATCTCCATCCTCTTTAGTGCAATCTTTGGATTGGAATTTACAAGAAATGTGGTAGTGAACATAGTCCAGGGATTTGTGTCAAATTATTTATTGTTTTTGGCATATTACGGAATCTGTATTTTGGCACAGGTTGTTTGCGGAAATACCTTTATCTCCATTTTGATGGCAGGTTTTTTTGCAGTCATTGAATTGGCAATCAGAGCTACTGTAGGGTATATGAGTTTTACATTTTTTTCTACCTATAGTTCTTTCGCAAATGGAAGTATTCCATTGATGGATAATTATGTGCCGGTGATTACCAGTCCTATCTACAATACTTTGGATGAGAGCTTTGGAACTTCCTGTATCCACAATCTGTTGATTGCTCTTGTAACCTTTGTTTTAACCTATTTTGCCTACAAGAATTACAAAGGCGAATTTGCAGGAAAGGCTGTGGTGTACAAAGGTGTCAGATATTTTGTCAAAGTTTGTACATCATTTTTGGCAGGTATTTGGGCAGCGATGTTAATTTTAATGGTTGTATCCTATGATTATTGGAATGAAAGAATCCCTTACACAATCTTAGGAGCTTTGTTGGGAACGGTGATTATTTCTTCCATTTGTGAAATTGTGTTTGCCTTAGACATTCACGCGATGTTTAAACGTATTTGGCAGGCACCTATTGTAGCAGTGGCATGTATACTGTTTTGCATCAGTTTTTACAGCGATTGGTATGGCTATGATTCCTATGTGCCGGACAAAGAAGATGTAGTGGATTGTGCAATTGCCCAACATGGTGAAGCGGATTATCAGTATATTATTAGAGAATATTCTGGCCAACCTACTCTTGATAGCTCAACAGCAGTGGGATATGCAGCAGAGTACATGCATCTTCCCTATACCGATGATGTTATGACATTTGCAAAAATCGGTATGGAAACAGCTTGTCAGGGAGCGTCTGAAACAGGATATTCAGAAGAATATAAGGATTCTTATATCTATAATGCTGAAATTATTTACCGTCTGAAGAATCATCATGTGGTACATAGAAGCATTTCCATTCCCGCAAAAATGGATGCAAATGTGTTAAATGCCATTATTGGTTCCGATGAATATAAATACACCAGTTTTACCTTGGATAATTTTGATAATTGGAGAAAGTTAACTGGCGGTTTTAATTCATTAAGCTTTGCAAGTTGTATGGATATTAAAATGACCGATGAGCAGATTGACGAGTTCGAGGAAGCATATCGAAAGGACTTAAAGCATTTTAATTATACAGTAGCTACCGAGAATACAATTTACGGAAACGTAACTTATGAAAAACGTATGCAAGTGGAACCAGGGGATGAATATGAAATCTTGTTTAGTCAGGGATTCCCGGTATATGAGTCTTTTGAGAATACCATTGCATTTCTGCAAAAATATGAGATGTATGATACATGGGAAATTATTCCTCCGGAGTATGATTTCATTAATTATGTAGAAATCCAAAAAGAGGATGAAACCACCTATGATGCAGCTAATGGATATTATCAGCAAACAGAAGGTACCGCCTATGTATATGACCAGGAGACAGTGGATGCTATTTCAGAAGCTGTGGTTCCTGCCTATGGAAATGGTTACAACTATCATTGGCATAATCCTTCATTGTACGCGGGATATTACATTTACTATCATATTTACGATGAAGAAAGCAACAGAGCTTTTGCGTTACGAAAAGACAATATTCCTCAGGTATTAGATAATTTAGAATATCAATAAAAGATTTTCCAAAAAGAAATGAGCCCTTGCCGAGATTTCGGTAAGGGCTCATTTTAATGTGTGTGTTATTCTCCAAATACAGCTTTGTAATCAGCTACGAATTTTTCGATTCCCTGATCGGTGAGTGGATGCTTTGTCATCTGCTCTAAAACTTTGTAGGGAACAGTAGCAATATCTGCACCGGCTAAAGCACAGTCTGTTACGTGAATAGGATTACGAACAGAAGCAGCAATGATTTCAGTTTCAATGCCGGCAACTGCAAAGATATCGGAGATTTCCTGAATCAAATCCACACCTCTGACGTTGATGTCATCCAATCTTCCTAAGAAGGGAGAAACATAGGTGGCTCCGGCACGAGCAGCCAAAAGAGCCTGGTTTGCGGAAAAGATTAGGGTGACATTTGTTTTGATTCCTTCGGAAGAAAGTACCTTTGTGGCCTTTAATCCTTCCACTGTCATGGGAATCTTAACAATCATATTGGGATGAATGGCAGCGATTTCGCGGCCTTCTTTAATCATTCCTTCAGCATCCTGAGTGGTTGCTTTTACCTCTCCGGAAATCGGTCCGTCAACAATGGAAGTAATCTCTTTGATCACTTCGTTGAAGTCTCTTCCCTCCTTAGCAATGAGAGAAGGGTTAGTGGTAACACCACAGATGATTCCCATATCGTTTGCTTTTCTGATTTCGTCTACGTTTGCTGTGTCAATAAAAAATTTCATGATGTAAGTAATCCTTTCTTTATATTAATGGTCACCTTGACCATAGTAAGCGTTTGGACCGTGCTTCCGCATAAAATGCTTATCCTGCATTGCCTGAGGAGTGGTGTTGTCTCCCGTGGGATTTAAGATTTCCGTCATAAGATTCATCTTTGCCACTTCTTCCAAGACAACGGCGTTGTAAACAGCATTGTCTGCGTCTTTTCCCCAGGTAAAAGGACCGTGGTTTTTGCACAGTACACCGGGTACGTAATCTGGATTCAGATTTTTTTCGTTGAAACATTCCACAATGGATACTCCGGTGTTCTTTTCGTAAGCTTCCTCGATTTCTTCAGGGGTAAGATTTCTTGCGCAGGGAATCTCGCCATAGAAATAATCAGCATGGGTGGTTCCGTAGCAGGGGATTCCTCTACCGGCCTGAGCCCATGCGGTTGCATGGGGAGAGTGGGTATGTACAATTCCTCCTATGGTGGGGAAAGCTTTGTACAATTCCAAATGGGTGGGAGTATCGGAAGAGGGATTTAATTTTCCTTCTACGCGATTCCCTTCCAAATCCATTACCACCATATCTTCAGGAGAAAGCTTGTCATAATCTACGCCACTGGGCTTGATTACAAAGTATCCGCTTTCACGGTCGATACCTGACACATTTCCCCAAGTATAGGTAACAAGATTTCGTTTGGGCAATTCAATATTTGCAAGATAAACCTGCTCTTTTAATTTTTCTAACAAAATCGTTCCTCCTTAGATACTTTCCACAGCAGCCTTTTCAATGGAAAGACCGGCTGCATATCGTTTCATAAAGGCATTGAATCCTGCCATACCTTCTTTGGAAGGATCCAAAATAACGCCTTCACTGTCTTTAAATACGTGATGATCCAAATAATCTGCTAAGGTTTCGCTATTTTCTTTTTTCATGGCATAGGCTGCCAAAAGAGCGCAACCCCAGGCACCGCCTTCACCGGCAGTTTCCATAACCTTTACCTTTAATCCTGTGGCATCAGCCATCACCTGTTGGCCAACACCTTTGGTTTTAAACAAACCACCGTGACCAAGGAGCATGTCGGCTTCGATTTGTTCTTCTTTAAAGAGGATGTCCAAACCGGTCTTTAATGCACCTAAGGAAGTGTAAAGGTGGGTTCTCATAAAGTTCGAAAGACTAAAGTTGTCATCGGGATGACGGACAAATAGAGGACGTCCCTCGCTAAGACCGGTGATATGTTCGCCGGAAAAGTAGTTGTAAGCCAAAAGTCCACCGCAGTCAGCATCCCCTTCTAATGCTTTGTTATACAATAAGCCGTAAAGCTTGTCTGGATCTAATTTGTTTCCACTAAGTTCTGCAAATTCTCCGAAAAGATGTACCCAGGCATTTAGGTCGGAGGTACAGTTATTGCAATGTACCATGGCAACAGCTTCTCCGGAAGGAGTGGTTACCATATCAATTTCAGAGTGAGCTTTTTTTAGGGCATGTTCCAAAACCACCATTGCAAATACACTGGTTCCGGCTGAAACATTTCCGGTACGAACTCTGACAGAGTTGGTAGCCACCATGCCTGTACCGGCGTCACCCTCCGGCGGGCAGAGAGAGATTCCCGCACGGAGGTCGCCACTGGGATCTAAGCGGAGGGCACCTTCTGAGGTAAGTACTCCGGCGGGGGTTCCTGCCGGTAATACCTTTGGTAGAATATCACTTAGATTCCATGAAAATCCATAAGAGGAAATGTGATCATTGAATTTCTTTAACATGTTTGCATCATAATCCAAGGTTTTGGAGTCGATGGGGAACATTCCTGCAGCATCTCCGATACCGGTTACTTTTTCACCGGTAAGCATCCAGTGAACATAGGCATCCAAAGTAGCGAGATAGGAAATGTCCTTTACATGTTCTTCTTTATTTAAGATGGCCTGATATAAGTGAGCGATGCTCCAACGTTGAGGAATGGCAAAATGAAACAATTTGGTCAGTTCCTCGGAAGCAGGGCCGGTAATGGTATTTCTCCAAGTCCGGAAAGGAACCAGGAGATTTCCCTCTTTATCAAAGGCCAAATAACCATGCATCATAGCGGAGATACCAATGCCTCCGATGTTGGTTAAGGTTTCACCGTACTGTGAAAGTACATCAGCTTTTAAGTTTGCATAAGCATCACGAATGCCTTCCCATACGTCATCTAAAGTATAGGTCCAAATACCGTCAGTAAGACGGTTCTCCCAATCGTGATTTCCCTGAGCAATGGGAGCGTGGTCATCACCGATTAATACGGCTTTGATACGAGTGGAACCAAATTCGATTCCTAAATAGGTATTTGCGTTTTGAATCCAAGACTGGATGGTTGTTTTATCTGCGCTCATAAGTTCCTCCTATTTACGAAATGCTACTTCGTTCCAACGTAATTCGTTTCTCAATCCACGAATGGTGGTATTGGCATCGATATAAACGACTTCAATTCCCATTGCAGCTGCCCAATCAGCCATCTGCTCTGTGGTTAAATCGTAAGTAAAGGCGGTATGATGAGCTCCGCCGGCATAAATCCAGCTTTCAGCACCGGTCTGAAGTGAAGGTCTGGGAGTCCAGAATGCAGTTGCAACAGGAAGTTTCGGCATGGGCTTTTCTGTCTTTTTCACATCAACTTCATTGATAATGAGACGGAAACGGTCGCCCAAATCAACCAATGAAGTGGCAATACCTTCTCCTTCTTTTGCAGTAAAGACCAAACGGGCAGGATCTTCTCTGTCACCCATGGACAAAGGACATACCTTGATACCGATAGGACCGTCGGAAATGGTAGGGCATACTTCCAACATATGGGCCTGAAGGATACCTTCCTTACCGGGAACAAGATTGTAGGTATAATCTTCCATGAAAGAAGTTCCTTTGGCATCTTTTTTGCCTTCGGTCATAATCTTCATTAAACGAACCATAGCAGCGGTTTTCCAGTCACCTTCGGCACCGAATCCGTAACCTTTTTCCATAAGGCGCTGAATTGCAAGTCCGGGAAGCTGCTGTAAGCCACCTAAGTCACCGAAGTGGGTAACAATGGCCTGGTAGTTTTTCTCTTTAAGGAATTTTTCAAATCCCAATTCAATCTTTGCCTGAACAGCAACGTGATTTCTAAATTCAGTGGCATCTCTTCCTTCTAAAAGGATGTCGTATTTGTCATAGTATTCATCTGTTAAGGCTTCCATATCACCTTTGGATACGGCATCAACATATTCTACGATTTCATTTACGGGGTAAGCATCTACTTCCCAACCGAATTTAATCTGAGCCTCAACTTTGTCGCCTTCTGTAACGGCAACGTTTCTCATATTGTCCGCTACACGAACTACACGGATATGAGAGGATTCCATAATACCAATAGCAGTACGCATCCAAGAAGCGATACGATTCTGAACCTTTTCATCAGCCCAGTGACCCATGATGACTTTTCTTTCGATGCCCATGCGGGTAACGATGTGTCCGTACTCTCTGTCACCGTGAGCAGACTGGTTTTCGTTCATAAAGTCCATATCAATGGTGTCGTAAGGAATTTCCTGATTGAACTGTGTGTGTAAGTGAAGCAAAGGCTTGCGATACTCAGATAAGCCTAAAATCCAAGACTTTGCAGGTGAGAAGGTATGCATCCATGTGATGACACCGGCAACTTCAGGATCGTTGTTAGCATCTGCAAATGTTTTACGAATCGTAGCGTTGTCGATTAAGGTAGGTTTCCAAACCACTTCATAGGGCAAACGGCCGGATGCATTTAATTCTGCAACAATCTGCTTTGCGTGAGCAGCAACGTTGGCAAGACATTCGTCTCCGTATAAATCCTGTGAACCGGTTGCAAACCAAAACTTGTAATTTTTCTTCTCCATTTTATATTTCCCCCTTTTGGATGTTTCATTGTTAGTTTC
The DNA here is from genome assembly GCA_024694625.1 of Lachnospiraceae bacterium. Taxonomy (GTDB): domain Bacteria; phylum Bacillota; class Clostridia; order Lachnospirales; family Lachnospiraceae; genus JAILEN01. The sequence continues at coordinate 22,922 of JAILJP010000061.1, forward strand.
AGTATAGTCTCAAAAAATGGAAAAAACCATTTCCTGTAGAGATTAAAAAAATTGAAAAAGTTTTCTTTTTCGACTTTAAAAATTCATAGCCTTGGGTGTATGATTGTCCTATGGAAAAATATTTGGAAACACAATTTGACAATATCATAGAAAATTCCATGCCCGTTTCGGATGAGTTGGATACCTTTGGACTTATTAGTTTGGAGTATTCCAAGCATGTGGAGGAAAAAAAGACCTATCCTTTGGATGGAAGCCAGCCGGTATTTGCCGTATGTTGGAGGGAAGATGTGGGACGAAATGTCTGCTCTACCTTACGACCGGTAGCCATGCCATATTCCGTGTCCAAGCGTTTCCCTTTAGGTTGCAGGACGCAGCTACACACCCACGATTATATTGAATTGGGCTATGTGATTTCAGGGACGTTTCGTCAGTCGATTTTGGGAAAAGAGGTGGTGTTTACACAGGGGGATTTGTGTCTCATTGACAAAAACTGTGTCCACCAGGATTTCTTGGACGAATGCGACGCCCGTATGATTTTTATGGGGATTTCAAAGGAAGTCTTTGAAGATATTATGAGCCGAAAATATGCCAACGACCGTATTTTGCAGTTTTTGCAGTCGGCGCTGTTACAGCAGAAGAGCTTGCTTCAGTATCTTCATTTCAAACCTTATCCCGGCACGGACGAAAAAATGCGGGAGAATATGAACCTTTTATTAAAGGAGTTGGATAACTTTGACGGAGCCTCAGATCTGATCTGTCGAGGACTTTTGATTCGTATCTTTCAGCTTTTGGGAACCGGGTATGAGTTCTCTTTGTCCAGAGAGTTGAAAAAGGCCAAGAACTGGCTGTTCTACGAGGAAATCACCGATTATATAAAGGTGAATTATAAAAGCGTCTCTTTGGAAGAACTCTGTGAAAAATTCCATTTTCAACAGGATTATTTCGCCAGACTTTTAAAGAAACAAACAGGAATGACCTTTATCGGCTATGTCCAGGACATTCGTTTGGAAGAGGCAAAGCGCCTTTTGTTGGAAACGGATATGGCGGTTGAGGATATTTCAGAAGCGGTGGGCTACCAAAACAAAGGATATTTTTATCGTATTTTTGAAAAGAAGTTTGGCTGCACACCGGCAAAGATGAGAAAGTAAGGAACAAAGATGGAAATTACACCCATTGCATATATTCATAACGATTTTAAAGAAAAATTTGGCATTCCCCGTCAGAGCAATCTGGTGGATGAAGTGGAGAGCTTTATTGAATTTGTGGGAGAATATGCCAGAGAAGACGCCTTAAAAGGTTTGGAAGACTATGATTACATTTGGGTGATTTTTGGCTTTTCAAAAAATCATCAAAGACCTTTTTGTGCTACGGTAAAACCACCCAGACTGGGAGGACATGAGAGAAAGGGTGTGTTTGCCACCCGAAGTCCGTTTCGTCCCAATAACATGGGACTTTCTTCCCTTCGTTTAAAAAGGGTGGAAGGGACGGTGTTGTATGTAACAGGGGCAGACCTTTTAGATGGTACTCCCATTTATGATGTTAAGCCCTATGTGCCTTTTTCCGATGCCCATCCTGAGGCGAAAGCCGGATTTGTGGATGAGCAACCTTGGCAAAACCTTCCGGTGGATTTTTCTGAGGAACTTTTAAAGCAGATACCAAAGGAAAAACATGCTGCACTTTTGCAGGTCCTTTCTTTGGACCCCAGACCGGCCTATGACAGAGGTGTGGAAAGAGAGTACAAGCTGGCCTTTGGTCAGTGGGATATTACCTTTGAGATTCAAAATGAAACCATTGTGGTGGTTGGGGTAAGTCCCTACGAGAAAGAAGGAAACTAAATGAAGTGTGTAATTGTTTGCGGAGCTACCATTTTGGATTATGAAAAGGCGGCTTCCTATATAGAAAAAGAAGATTTTGTCATTGCCTGTGACAGCGGCTTGTATCATATCAAAGCTTTGGGAGTAGAACCGGATTTGATTGTGGGGGATTTTGACTCCCATCCAAAGCCGGATACAAAAGGGGAAATCATTGAACTCCCTCGGGAAAAGGATGATACGGATTCTGTGTTTGCGTTAAAAGAAGGAATCAAGCGGGGCTTTGAAGAATTTTTGTTTTTAGGAGCCTTGGGAAAGCGCTTTGACCATGGATTTGTAAACGTATCATCTCTTTTAATGCTGGATAGCATCGGGAAAAAGGGAATGATTGTAGACGATTATTGTGAAATGGAAGTGATTTCTTCGGAAGCTTATGTTTCAGAAACCTATCCTTATTTTTCTCTTTTGAATATTTCCGGAGAGAAAAACGATATTTCCATTTCGGGAGCAAAGTTTCCCTTAGACCACAAAGAGATTACCCCGGAATACCAATACGGGGTGAGCAACGAAGTTCTTCCAAAGGAAACCGCCCATATTGTGGTGCACAAAGGTCGCATCCTTTTGGTTCGGGATTTTGATTAAGAAGACAGGATTACAATAGGAATTAAAATGGTAAAAATTGATTTGATCACAGGATTTTTAGGATCCGGAAAAACGACATTTATAAAAGAATATGCTTCCTACCTCATTTCAAAAAAGCAAAACATCGGTATTCTGGAAAATGACTTTGGTGCCGTAAATGTGGATATGATGGCTTTGAAGGAGTTGGAGGGAGAGTACTGCGAGCTGGAAATGGTGGCCGGTGGCTGTGATGCGGACTGTCACAGAAGACGGTTTAAAACCAAGTTGATTTCTATGGCAATGTTGGGCTATGACCGGATTTTAGTGGAACCCTCCGGTTTGTATGATGTGGACGAATTCTTTGATGTCCTTCGGGAGGAGCCTTTAGACAAATGGTACGAAATCGGTTCTGTTATCGCTGTAGTGGACGGCGGTTTGGAAGATCGTTTGTCTGCAGAAGAAGATGGAATTTTGGCTTCGGAAGTGGCAAATGCCGGTGTGGTAATCTTAAGCAAGATGGATTTGTATGAGCCTTTGGTGGGAGAAAAAACGCTGGCGCATATTAACCGTGCTTTGGAAGGTGTAAAGTGCAGCCGGAGATTTTCTATGGAGGATGTACTTTACAAAGTAGACACCTACTCAAAAGAGGAGTTTGCAAAAATAGAACATGCAGGCTACCATCTCAGTGATTATGAGAAAATGTTTGCATCTGTGTTTGAAGCTTTTCAAACCGTATATATAATGGATAAAAAATTAAATCGCCATCAGATCGAAGAGGGCACCAAGCAGTTGTTTTTGGGTGAGGCTGCAGGAAAAGGTAGAGTCTTTCGTATCAAAGGATTTTTCTTTGAGGATGGCTGGTGGGAATTTAATGCCACCAAAGAATGCCAAACCCTAAAAAAAATCACCGATGGACAAGATGTAATCATTGTCATCGGTGAAAATATATTGGAAGAGGATGTACTTACATCTTTCCAATTGTAGTTTGATTTTTTCCGTTTCTCTTTGAGGTGTAAAGGGCTTTGTCTGCAACGGCCAATACTTCATCAAAGGGAACGGAGCCGTAACTGGTAACCAGTCCTGCGCTGATGGTAAAGTGCTCATCGGTAAAATCGTAGGATTCTTGTTCAAAGAGCTTTCGGAATTCTTCCATTTGGGCACGGTGTTTTGTAATGTCTTCGTCTAAGAATAAGAATAAAAATTCTTCTCCGCCGAATCTGGCTACAATCACTCGCTTTGTATCAAGCTTTTGACTAACGGTATAAATCCGTCGCAACACTTCGTCTCCGTTTTCGTGACCGTAGGTATCGTTTACGTGTTTAAAGTTGTCAATGTCAGTCATTGCAATAGAGATGGGACGATGCAGGCTTAAGTCTTTGAACATCTTTACTAAGTAGTTATCAATGTAATAACGGGAGTATAACTTGGTTAATACATCATGTTTTAAACGCTCTTCGTAGGCCCGTTGCTTTTCGTCACTTTCTTCGATTAAATTTTCTGCATTATTAAAAAAGTTGTAGATAATATTGGAAGCGTGGTAAATCAGGAAAAACAGAGCGATCGTTATAATTCCACATTCAATAAAAAACTCATCGTTGGGCTGTTCGTAGATTTCCAATCCACATCCTATAATAGTAGAAATGCAGGAAATAAGTAGCAGTACTCTTTGAATGTGATGATTCTGAAATACAACAGAAAAGAATATTCCAAAGCAGGGGGCTAACCATACTACCACAAAGTAGCCGTGGAAAATACCAATAATACTGCCCATACAGGTCAGTCCCACTGAGCAAATCCAGTTGGAAAAGTTTTCCGAATATCCGTAGGAAGTATTTATGATGTTACACACAATAAATATGATTCCGTTAATGATAAACGGAGTAACGACTCTTACAAAAAAGTAAATCCTAGAAGAGTATAGGAAATTGTCGGTGTATAAAAAGAATAAAAAGAATATGAAATCAAAAATTCCGCACAGCACCCAGCCATATAACATGAAATCCACCATGAGTGCACGCATCTTCTTTACGTTTAGCTTCATTATAGTATGTTCCCCTCAATGCACGAATAAATACAATACATGTATTCCTTATATGACATTAGTTTATCATAATACCGGTGGCATGAAAACATGGTATGGGGAACAAATGAGCAAAAATGAAAGAAAAATGATTGAAAATGAATAAAAAATTGCGAAAAAAATATAAAAAGAAAGCCGGTTATAAATAACCAGCTTTCAGGGGAGAGTGATATGAAAAATTTCATAGCTCAAAAGGTTTCTGCACAAAAACCTTTAGAGCAAAAGTATAATATCACAAAATCTTTTGAAATGCTCGCTTTTTTTGTATTTTGATGTTTTTTGCAAGGTTTTTATATCCTCAGAGCTTAGTATTGCAATAATTCATACAAACATGATAAAAATATATAGATTTTTGTTTACTTTTTTTCTTTTCTATTATCATAGTAGAGTGATGTCAGAGCGAAAAATATAGGAAAAATCAAAAAATATTTCAAAATGTGAAAAAACTGTGTCCTTTCTGTGTCCTTTAGAATGTTACTATAATTACACATTACGGGGGACGTGATATGGGCGGTGAATTCTTTTTACTTCAACTAATTGCACATTTCTTGGTTGTAGGAAGTACAAACGTGTTTGCAATCAGCGTTAAAGCACTAGGCGTTGTTGCTGTTTTGGGTCTTCTTATCACCGAAGTTGAAAGTAGAAAGGATTCGACTAATCGCCAAAATCGGGACGAGTTTTAATTATATAACAAAAAGCAGAGCAATAGGCTCTGCTTTTTTTGTCAGTCTTAACTCTTAAAAATCTTTTACATTAAGTTTTCCATCATAATGGCATACACATCTTCATAGTGCTGTTTCCAGTTCATACAAATTGCTTCTGCCTGTGGCTCTGTCATTACATGAAAGGTGAAGTCCATAACATTTCGGTCGCTTTCTGACATTCGTAAGTGAACATAGTATCCGCCAGATACAGAAGGGTAGTAATCAGAGGTTACGGAGTTTTCTTTTTTCATTTCCAAACCGTTTTGGCGGAAAAAGGTAGTAATTTCTTCCTCGATAGCATCGGTGATTCGTTCCCGAAACAAATCCAAGGTATTTAAACCTTCCTGTGTAATGGTATATTGGCTTTCATTTGCCCCTTGATCCATATTTACCATTTTCGTATCCACCAAATCATTTAAAATCTGCTGGATAGAAAAGTAGTCCGTATAGTTCCCTTCAATAAAAAAGCCGGTAATCTGTTTGTTGCTTAAGGGAAAATCTGCTTTTGATAAAAGGTCTAAGGCTGTAATTTTATAAATAATGTTTGATTCTGACATTAGATGAGTTCCTTTACTGCATCGGCCACAACTCTGGCTACCCGAGGATCAAAGGCTTCCGGCATAATGAAGTCTTCGTTTAATTCTTCATCAGAAACCAAAGAAGCAATGGCTTCGGCTGCGGCTAATTTCATTTCTTCGGTAATTTGTTTTGCTCTTCCTTCCAAAGCACCCTTGAAAATACCGGGGAAGGCTACAACGTTATTAATCTGGTTGGGGAAGTCACTTCTTCCTGTACCTACGATTCTTGCACCGGCTTTTTTCGCTACATCAGGCATAATCTCAGGAGTGGGATTTGCCATTGCAAAAATAATGGGATCGCTATTCATGGAGCGAACCATTTCTTCGGTAACGGAGTTGGGTGCTGATACACCAATAAAAATATCTGCTCCTTTTAAAGCGTCTGCAAGACTTCCGGAAATGTCATCCAAGTTGGTGACTTTTAACATTTCCTTTTTCATATCATTTAAATTATCTCTGGAAGAGGAAATAATACCGGTACGGTCACAAAGGATGGCATGTTTGAATCCGTAGCGAAGCAAAAGCTTGGTAATGGCAATTCCGGCAGCACCGGCACCGTTTACCACGATACGGCAGTCTTCCTTTTTCTTTCCGGTAATTCGCAAACTATTAATAACAGCGGATAACACAACGATGGCTGTTCCGTGCTGATCATCATGAAAAACGGGAATGTTTAAAGTTTCTTTTAAACGTTCTTCGATTTCAAAGCAACGGGGAGCGGAGATATCTTCCAAATTGATACCGCCGAAGGTGGGAGCAAGAGCAGTTACGATGTTTACAATTTCATCTGTGTCTTGGGTGTCCAAACAAATGGGAAAAGCGTTGACATCGCCGAACTCTTTGAATAACACACATTTTCCTTCCATAACCGGCATAGCGGCTTCCGGTCCGATGTTTCCAAGCCCCAATACTGCACTACCGTCACTGACTACGGCAATGGTATTCGCTTTCAAAGTGTATTTGTAGGCAGCTTCTTTATCCTCGGCAATGATTCGGCAGGGGGCTGCAACACCGGGAGTGTAGGCGAGTGCCAAATCTTCTCTGGTTTTTACCTGGGATTTTGCTGTGGTTGTAATCTTTCCATTCCATTCTTCGTGAAGTTGAATGGCTCTTTCATCGTTGGTCATTGTATTTCCTCCTATTATATATGTTTATTAGCAAAAGGTATCATAACAAACTTAAAAAACCCTTGCAAGGAAAAGACCTTTCGGGGTATAATTTCCAATATATAAAAGGTCATTGTCGATTCTGACATTATTCCACGATTGACGAAGTAATTATTTCTAAATAAGGAGAAGTTATATGCGTGAAAAATACGAAACTTTATCTGCAGCCGTTTTAAAAGATTTATGTAAGCACAGAGGTATTAAAGGTGTTTCTAAATTAAAAAAAGAAGAATTAATCGAGGCAATGCTTCGTCAGGATGAGATTGATGCGAAGCAAAAAGAAAAGGAAAAAGAAAAGGAAAAAGAGAAGGAAAAAAAGGAAGAGCCTAAAAAGGTCGTGAAAAAAGTGGTTCGCTCCGTTCCGAAAAAGCCTTCGGAAAAGCATGTGACAAAGGCCGTACATTCACAGCCTAAGACGGAGGAAGCACCTGGAGAAAAAGAAGAAGTTCCTCATTATGAAGATGAAAAGTCCTGCAGCGGTATTTTGGAAGTCCTTGCAGAGGGATACGGATTTATTCGTTGCGAAAATTATATGCCCGGTGAAAATGACGTTTATGTGTCTCCTTCACAGATTCGTCGTTTCAATTTAAAAACCGGAGATATTATTACAGGAAGAACCAGAAAGAACAATCCTACAGACAAATACGGTGCGCTTTTATATATGAATGATGTTAACGGATATGGAACAGAAGCTACACAAAAGCGTCCGAATTTTGAGGATTTGACTCCGGTTTTCCCCAATCAGAGAATTAAGTTGGAACGTCCCGGAAGTTCCGTTGCCATGAGACTTGTGGATTTAATTTCTCCCATTGGTAAGGGACAAAGAGGTATGATTGTTTCTCAGCCTAAGGCAGGAAAGACTACTCTTTTGAAACAGATTGCAAAGTCCATCACTACGACCAATCCGGACATGCATTTGATTATTTTATTAATTGATGAGCGTCCTGAGGAAGTTACAGATATGAAGGAAGCCATCGAAGGTAAAAAGGTAGAAGTTATTTATTCCACCTTCGATGAAAAGCCGGAACATCACAAACGTGTATCCGAAATGGTAATTGAGCGTGCCAGAAGATTGGTAGAGCATGGAGAAGACGTAGTGATTTTATTGGATTCCATTACTCGATTGGCCAGAGCTTACAACCTTACGGTACAGCCCAGTGGTCGTACCTTATCCGGTGGTTTGGATCCTGCGGCACTCCATATGCCCAAGCGTTTCTTTGGTGCAGCACGAAATATGAGAGAAGGCGGTTCCTTAACTATCCTTGCTACAGCTTTGGTGGAAACAGGTAGTAAGATGGATGATGTGGTATTCGAGGAATTCAAGGGTACCGGTAACATGGAACTGGTTTTAGATCGAAAACTATCCGAAAAGAGGGTGTTCCCCGCCATCGATTTGGCGAAGTCCAGCACCAGAAGAGAAGATCTCCTTTTAACCAAGCCGGAATTGGAGGCTATGGATATTATCCGAAAGGCTTTAAACGGCATGCGAAAAGATGAGGCAGTAGAAAATATTATTAATATGTTCACACATACGAAAAACAACAGTGAAGTAGTAGATTTGATTCTTAGAAGACGTATGATTTAGGACTTGCATCATTGCAGTTTCTATGTTATTATATACACGCTGTTTTTCGGGATGAATAGCAATGCGAGATTCGCATATACATATAAATTAGTTTTAGTGAGGTGAAAATCATGAGACAGGGTATCCATCCGGATTATTATCAGGCAACCGTTACCTGCAACTGCGGAAACACATTTGTTACCGGTTCTACAAAGGAAAGCATCCACGTAGAAATTTGTTCTAAATGTCATCCGTTCTACACAGGCCAGCAGAAAGCTGCTCAGGCTCGTGGACGTATCGACAAGTTCAACAAGAAATACGGTATTTCGTAGAAGGTTTTACTTTAAGAAATGGAAGGTTGAGGTTTTTTGGAATCTCAACCTTTTTTCATACATTGGAGGATTATGAGTTACTCGGGTATTGGCGGACAAGCTGTTATGGAAGGCGTTATGATGCGAAACGGCAAGGATTATGCCGTGGCAGTACGCCTGACAGACGGAAGCATCCATGTAGATAAAAAACAAATGAAAAGCGACGGAGAAAAGGTAAATAAGATTCCCATTGTTCGAGGAATCTACTCCTTTGTAAACTCCCTGGTAGTGGGGCTTGGTTCTTTGATGAATTCCGCTTCTTATTTTGAAGATGAGGAAGAAGAAAAGAAGCCTTTGACACCGGAGGAAGAGGAGGCTGTCCGTCGAAAAGAAAAACTGGAAATGGGGGCAACTTTGGCACTTTCTTTTGTCCTTGCCATGGTGTTATTTATGGTTTTGCCCTTTTATGCTTCAAAATTATTTGGATTGATCATTCCCTCTGACCGGATTTTAGCGGTAATTGAAGGTGTGATTCGCGTGATTATTTTTTTGCTCTATATTTACATAATCGGAAAGACCGAAGATATTCATCGTGTCTTTATGTATCATGGTGCGGAGCATAAGTGCATTAACTGCATTGAACATGGTATGGAGTTAAACGTGGAAAACGTAAAAAAGGCGTCCAGATTCCATAAGCGCTGCGGCACCAGTTTTATTTTCATTGTATTGATTATCAGTATTTTTGTATTTATGTTTATTCACTCTGATGTTCGTTTGATACAGTTATTATTACGTATTGTATTCATACCTTTGATTGCCGGAGTTTCTTATGAATTTATCCGATTGGCAGGTCGTAGCGAAAATGCTTTGGTGAATCTGTTGAGTAAGCCGGGATTGTTTTTGCAACGATTGACAACGGCAGAGCCGGACGAGAGTATGATTGAGGTGGGAATCGCCTCTGTGGAATCCGTCTTTGATTGGAAAGCTTATTTGGCTAAGGAGCAGTCATGACATATTTTGAAGCGGAAAAACAGGCAATTCAAAAATTGGAAAGGGCTATGGTTCCAAATGCTCATTTTGATGCTGGGGAACTTTTGCTTTTTGTAACGGATTTTTCCAAATCCCAAATGCTGATGCACAAGCCGGAAGAAATGCCACAGGATCAGTTGGCAGCTTACGAAGAAGCGATTGCCAAACGCATGGAGAGAATTCCCCTTCAGCATATTATAGGTGTACAGGACTTTATGGGACTGACCTTTGAAGTAAACGAAGATGTTCTATGCCCCAGATTGGACACAGAATCTGTGGTGGAAAAGGCTTTGGAATTAATTGGACCTTGGAAAAAACCGGAGATTTTGGATGTTTGTACCGGAAGCGGATGCATCGCCGTAAGTTTGTATCATTATTTAAAAAAAGAAAAAAAGTCTGTTTCGGTTTCGGCCATTGACCTTTCGGAAGCAGCTTTGAATATGGCAAAGAAAAATGCTTTAAAGAATCATGCCTATATTCAGTTTTATCATGGAAGTCTGTTGGAGCCGGTTGAGGGAAAATCCTTTGATATGATTATTTCCAATCCCCCCTATATTCCATCAAAGGTGGTGGATGGGCTAATGCCGGAGGTGAAAGACCACGAGCCGAGAATGGCCTTGGACGGAGATGAAGATGGACTGAAGTTTTATCGCAGTATTACAAAAGACAGTAAAAACCATTTAACTGATCATGGCATTTTGATTTTTGAAATTGGCTTTAATCAGGGAAAAGACGTTGGAGATATTATGAGAGACAACGGTTATTTGGATGTTACCATTGAAAAAGATTTAGCGGGAAATGATCGAATTGCCTTCGGCCACTTGTAGCGAAGCCGAAAATGTAGTAAGATAACCCGTGCTTTTTAGGAGGATAATATCATGTTTGATAAATTAGAAGATTTGTTGCTCCACTATCAGGAGATTATGAATATGTTAAGTGAGCCTGATGTGGCAAATGATTCCAAAAGATTCCAAAAGTTAATGAAGGAACAGGCGGAATTAACCCCCATCGTAGAGGCTTATGAAGAGTATAAGCAGTCAAAGCAAAACATCGAAGATTCTTTGGCAATGTTAGAGGAAGAATCCGATGAAGAAATGCGTGAACTTGCAAAAGAAGAATTAAACGAATCCAAAGCAAGAGTGGAAGAGTTGGAAGAAACTTTAAAGATTTTACTTTTGCCCAAGGATCCTAACGATGAAAAGAACGTTGTTGTGGAAATTCGTGCCGGAGCTGGTGGTGACGAGGCAGCTTTATTTGCCGCTGAGATTTATCGTATGTATGCACATTACGCAGAAAGCCGTGGATGGGAGATTGAAGTTCTTGAATCAGAAGAAACCGGTATCGGTGGTATGAAGAGTATCAACTTTATGGTAAGCGGTAACGGTGCATATTCTGTTTTGAAATATGAATCCGGAGTACATCGTGTACAGCGAGTTCCCGAGACAGAGTCTGGTGGACGTATTCATACATCTACCATTACCGTAGCAGTTATGCCGGAAGCAGAAGATGTGGATATTGAAATCAATGAAAATGATATTCGTATCGACGTTATGAGAGCTTCAGGAAACGGTGGACAGTGCGTAAATACAACGGATTCCGCTGTACGTTTGACCCATTACCCTACAGGTATTGTAATTTATTCTCAGACAGAAAAGTCTCAGCTTCAGAATAAAAACAAAGCATTTGCTTTATTAAAGACAAAGCTTTACGATTTGGAACTTCAGCGTCAGCAGGCAGAAGCATCTGCAGAACGTCTTTCTCAGATTGGTACTGGAGACCGAAGCGAAAAGATTCGTACCTACAACTTCCCTCAGGGCCGTGTTACGGATCATCGAATCAACTTGACCTTATATAAGCTGGATAAGATTATGAATGGAGATATTCAGGAAATTTTAGATGCTTTGATCGCTGCAGACCAGGCAAAACGTTTGTCAAAGATGAATGAAGCAAGCTAAAAGCCTTGTATTTTCAATGTTTTAACAGCCTCAAGTGAGAGGCTGTTAATTTTTTTAAAATAAATCATACTAATCCCATAGGAAATATGATATAATCAGAAATCGAAATGGAAAACAAAAATAATTGAAGTATAGAAGGAGATTATTATGGCAGAACATTTATTGGAAGTTCGAGGCTTAAAGGCCGCTGTTGAGGACAAAGAGATATTACAAGGGATTGATTTATGTATAGATAAAGGGACTACTCATGTCATCATGGGACCAAATGGTGCAGGTAAATCCACCTTGGGATCCACTATTATGGGAGACCCTAGATATGAGGTAACAGGTGGAAGTGTTTTCTTTAACGGAGAGGACATTACCAATGAGGAACCACATAAGATTGCAAAGAAAGGAATGTTTTTATCCTTTCAAAATCCCATTGAGGTTCCGGGGATCACCTTGGCAAATTTTATTCGTACCTCTATGGAACAGCAGACTGGAAAGCGCATTCGTGTTTGGGACTTCAAAAAAGAATTGCAGCAAACCATGGAAGTGCTTCAAATGGATTCTTCTTATGCAGAGAGAGATTTGAATGTGGGATTTTCCGGAGGGGAAAAGAAAAAGGCGGAAATCCTTCAGCTTCTTATGTTAAAGCCTTCCTTGGCTATTTTGGACGAAACGGATTCCGGCTTGGATGTGGATGCGGTTCGTACCGTTTCTTTGGGAATCAAGGAGTATAAAAAATCCGTTGGTGGAGCACTTTTAATTATTACCCATAGTACTAGAATTTTGGAATCTTTGAAGGTGGATGAAACCCATGTGTTGGTGGATGGAAAAATAGTTGCCAACGGAGACAGTTCCTTTATTGAGGATATTAATGAAAATGGATTTGAAAGATTTTTATAAAACAGTATGGAGACTTTGTTATGAAAGAAAAAACATATGTGGATGATATTGACAGAAGTCTTTACGATTTTCGAAACGAGGACAAAGATGCCTATAAGTTGGAAGAAGGATTGACACCGGAAATCGTTTCAAAGATTTCAGAAGAAAAAAAGGATCCGGAATGGATGAAGGAGTTTCGTTTGAAATCTCTGGAAATCTATAACGAGATGGAAATTCCGGATTGGGGACCGTCCATTGATGGATTGGATATGGATCACATTTTGACCTATGTACGTCCAAAGGACAATAAGATGCAAAATAAGTGGGAGGACGTTCCTGAGGAAATCAAAGATACGTTTACAAAACTTGGAATTCCTCAGGCAGAACATAAATCTTTAGCGGGAGTGGGAGCTCAGTATGATTCGGAGCTGGTGTATCACAACGTAAAGGACGAAGTGGTAGCTCAAGGCGTGGTGTATTCCGATTTGGAAAGTGCCATGCAGGGAGAATATGGGGAGATGATTCAAAAGCACTTTATGAAATTGGTGCCTCCAAAGGATCATAAATTTGCGGCCCTCCATGGCGCAGTATGGTCCGGCGGTTCTTTTGTTTATGTGCCTCCCAAGGTTCACGTGGAGATTCCTCTTCAGTCCTATTTTCGACTGAATGCCGCCGGGGCAGGTCAGTTTGAACATACACTGATTATTGTGGATGAAGGCGCATATCTTCATTTTATCGAAGGCTGTTCTGCACCTAAGTATAACGTAGCAAACCTTCATGCCGGCTGTGTGGAATTATATGTGGGTAAAAATGCCACCCTTCGTTATTCCACCATCGAAAACTGGTCAAAGAATATGTACAACTTAAATACCAAGCGGGCAAAAGTGGAAGAGGGAGGAAAAATCGAATGGGTTTCCGGCTCTTTTGGTTCCCATGTTTCCTATTTGTACCCCATGAGTATTTTAAACGGTGCCAATGCCAGATGTGAATTCTCCGGAGTTACATTTGCAGGAAAAGGGCAGAATCTGGATACAGGAACGAAGGTCCTTCACAATGCACCAAATACATCTTCTTATATAAATACCAGATCCATTTCAAAGGATGGAGGCATTTCCACCTTTCGAAGTTCCGTGGTGGTAGCAAAAAAGGCTAAGGGTTCCAAGGCGGCAGTATCCTGTCAGTCTTTGATGTTGGATGATATTTCCAGGTCTGATACCATCCCGGCAATGGATATTCGTACTAAGGATTGTGATATTGGTCACGAAGCAAAAATCGGACGTATCAGCGATGAAACAGTGTTTTATCTTATGAGCCGCGGAATGTCGGAAGAAGATGCCCGGGCTTTGATCGTCAGTGGATTTGCGGATAATGTAGGAAAAGAATTGCCACTGGAGTATGCAGTGGAAATGAACAACCTTATTCGTTTGGAAATGAAAGGTAGTATCGGATAGGAGAAAAGTTATGAAAATAAATACCATTCCTTCCCCAACCTGGAATTGGCTGCAAATGAATGAAGTCATAGTGTTGGACGATTTGGATGGGGAAGAACAAAAAATAGAAATAAAGGAAAACCAAAACGTTTTGGAACCCCTTCGAATGAAGATTCGTTTGGAGGAAGAAAAGGATGGAGCAAATGGATTTGACTTTCGTTTGGAACCCAAGTCTTCCTTAACGGTGATTATGAATCTTACATCGGAAATTGGAATAAAGGCAAAATATTTAAACAAAATTAAATATCTCTGTAAAGAGGGCGCAAAGCTTACTTTGATTCAAGTTCTCATGGCGGGAGATAAGGTGGAAGTTTTTCATGATATTGATGGAGTTTGTGAATCAAAAGGAGAGTTTCATTTGATTCAGTTGGTGCTTGGTGGAAAAACAACCAATATCAATTGCCAAAACGATCTGGTAGGAAAAGAAGGGAGAGCTACCATAGATTTAGGCTATTTACTGAAAAAGAAAGAAAAACTGGACGTGAATTATGTCGTAAACCATATTGGAAAAAAGACCACCTGTGATATTGATGTAAACGGTGTTTTGAAGGATGAAGCGCATAAACTGTTTCGGGGAACCATTGATTTTAAGAAGGGAGCTTCCGGCTCTGTTGGTTCAGAGATGGAGGATGTTCTTTTAATGGGAGAGGACATTGTCAACCAATCTCTTCCGGTGATTCTTTGTAGTGAGGAAGATGTGGAAGGAAACCACGGCGCCTCAATCGGAGAATTAAATGAAGACTTAATGTTTTATATGAAGTCTAGAGGAATTCCAGAAGAACAGGTTTATGAAACTATGGCAAGGGCCAGAATTGATGTAATAAAGAATAAGATCGTTGACGAAGAGACGAGAAAACTGGTGGACGAATATTTGGAACAAATAGGTTAGGATAAGCATATGAATGAATTAGACAGAAAAATTAAATCAGAATTTCCTTTATTTCAAAATCGTGATGTAGTGTATTTGGATAACTCAGCCACATCCCAAAAACCTCAGTGTGTTATAGATGCAGTTTCTTCCTATTACAACAGAGATAATGCCAATCCTTTGCGGGGATTGTATGAATTAAGCATAGATGCAACGGAAGCTTATGAGAATGCCAGAAAGACAGTAGCGGATTTTATTCATGCTTCTCGACCGGAGGAAATTGTATTTACCAGGAATGCTACCGAAAGTTTAAACTTGATTGCATATTCCTATGGTATGCATTTTTTACGAACGGATGATGAGATTATTGTAAGTATTATGGAGCATCATTCCAATTTACTTCCCTGGCAGATTGTGGCGAAACATACCGGGGCAAAGGTAAAGTATTTGGAATGTAATGAAAAGGGAGAAATCTTTCCTGAGGATTTAGAAAAATTAATGACGGAAAAAACAAAACTAGTTTGTCTGACGCAGATATCTAATGTTTTTGGTCGCATAAACGATATCAAAACCTTTGCAAGAATTGCCCATGAAGGGGGAGCCCTTTTTGTTTGTGATGGCGCCCAGTCTGTTCCACATATTCCTGTGGATGTAACAGATTTGGATGTGGATTTTTTGGCATTTTCCGGTCATAAAATGTATGGACCTATGGGAATTGGAGCCCTTTATGGTAAATACGAGCTTTTAGAGAAAATGCCACCCTTTTTATATGGAGGGGAAATGATTGAATATGTGACCAGATGTGGAGCAACCTATGCGCCGGTGCCTCACAAGTTTGAGGCAGGTACGGTAAATGCCGGAGATGCCGTGGGCTTGGCAAAGGCAATTGAATTTATCAACAGATATGGGTTTGAGATAATTGAATCCAGGGAATTGGCTTTGACAAAAATGGCACTGGATGGAATGAAGGATATTCCCCATGTACATGTGATTGGTTCCAAAGAAGCAAAGGAACACAACGGCATTATAACCTTTACGGTGGATGGTGTTCATCCCCATGATGTGGCTGCAGTATTTGATGCCCATCATATTGCAGTCCGGGCAGGTCATCATTGTGTACAGCCGTTGCATAAGCACCTTCATTTTATGTCCACCACTAGAATGAGTTTGGCGTTTTATAACAATGAAGATGATATTTCTGCATTTTTACAGTGTTTAAGAAAGATTAGAAAGGATATGGGATATGGCGAATAATACCTTTTACAATGAAATTTTAACGGAGCACAATATTCATCCTACCCACAAATATGAATTGAAAGATGCAAATTTTACCTTAGAGGGGGTGAATCCTTCTTGTGGTGATGATATAATCTTATCATTAAAGGTGGAAAACAATGTGATTGCAGACGGAGCCTATGTGGGAGACGGCTGCGCAGTTTCTCAAGCTTCTGCGGATATGATGTTGGATTTGATCATTGGAAAAACAAAAGAAGAGGCGCTTCGGTTGTCCGATATTTTCCTTCGTATGATTAAAGGAAGCATTACAAAAGAAGAACATGAAGAATTGGAAGAAGCAGGGGTGTTAGAGGATGTGGCCCATATGCCGGCGCGGGTAAAATGCGCGGTGTTGGGTTGGCATACCATGGAAGAAATGCTTGGGGAAGGAAGGACCGAAGTCACAGCTACGGAGGGATTCTAATGTCGAAAAAAACAAAATTTCTTTCTGATTCCAAAGAAGATTACTCCACAGAGGGTATGATTTATGGACTGATTGTGGGCTTTTTCTTTTTTGTTGTTTGCGCTCTGGCGGGACATTTCAGTTACGGTGCAGTTTGTGTGTTGATTGGAATCTGTGCCGGTCTTTTAATTGGAATGACACAAAAGAAATCCGTGAAAAAGACGGAATTGGATAAAAAAGTGGAAGTGTACAAAACTTTGGATATGGAAAGAAATGCGTTTTTCCCGAAAACGACGGTGACTCCCTACAATCCCAAGTTTCAGCGTCCCGTACTTCGTACCAGGATTGCAAATGGAGAGCGGATGGCGGGATTTATTGACCTTCGAACCGGTCACTTTGAAGAAAAAATGTTGATTGCATCTGAGGATGATTTGAAGATGTTTATGTATCGCTTTGCCATTTCTTCACAAAGCGAAATTCAGGATGATTTATAAAAATTTTTGATGCTAAATTTTCCATGAAAACCACATGGAAGTCCTATTCTTTGGACAGAAGAAAAGATATAATACTTCTAGAAGTTTTAAAACAAAGGACGGTAATCTTTGTTTGGATTTTTAGGAGTATTTTTTTATGTCAGTACAGTTTGTAATAGGGAATTCCGGAAGCGGAAAATCCACCTATTTATATGAGCATGTGATTGAGGCATCCATAGCCCATCCGGAAAAGAGATTCTTCTTTATTGTTCCGGAGCAGTTTACCATGTCTACCCAGAGGACATTTGTGACCATGCATCCGGATCATACCATTATGAATATTGACGTTCTAAGCTTTCATCGTCTGGCCTATCGTATTTTTACTGAATTGGGACTAGATCATTTGTCTGTCTTAGACGATACCGGGAAAAATCTCATTATGCATCGTATTGCGGCTTTGCATCCCCAGGAGTTTCCCATCCTTGGTAAAAAGTTAAAACGTCCCGGCTACATTGATGAAATGAAGTCTTTGATCTCGGAGTTTACCCAGTATCATATTTCTCCAGAGGATTTGTTAAAGATGGGTGAGACCCCTGGGATGCCCCCGATTTTTCAGGGGAAGACCAAAGAGATTTCCTTTATGTATGAATCTTTCTTGGAGTTTATAAAGGACAGTCATATTACTTCAGAGCAGATTCTTGAAACCCTGTCTCAGGTGATTGGAGATTCTTCTATTATGAAGGACTCCGTTGTGGTCTTTGATGGATTTACCGGTTTTACCCCCTTACAAAATGACGTGGTAGAAGAGTTGATGAAGATTACGGATCAAATTCTGATTTCCGTTATACTAGATCCAAAGGACAAGCCCTACTACACCTATGAGGAGCACGAGCTTTTCGCTATGAGTAAAAAGTTTATGGCAAAGGTGTTACAGTTGGCGAAAAACAGTGGATGTGATGTGTTAGAACCGGTTTTGGTTTCTCTTGACGCTTCTTCACGTTTTACACCGGATTCTGTTTTTGGCTACTTGGAACAGCATCTTTTCCGACAGGGAGATGAAAAGTGGGAAAAGGATTCCACTTCAAATCTTTTGGTTTATCGATTGGAGAATCCCAGAAATGAATTGGAGTATTGCGCCAACAAGATTCGTTCTTTAGCCAAAAACCATGGTTATCGCTACAGTGATATTGCCATTGTGTGCAGTGATATTTCTTCTTATAAGAATTACATTCCGGAGATTTTTCCAAAGTATGACATTCCGGTGTTTACCGATGCTTCCATGGAACTATCTTATCAGCCGGCCATTGAATTTGTATTGTCTTTTTTGGAAGTTATGGATAAGGATTATTCCTATGAATCTGTGATGCACTTTTTACGCACCGGATTGTTGCCCTTTTCCATGGAAGAAATCGATTTGTTCGACAGTTATTTATACCGAAGCGGTACCCGTGGAAAGAAGCGTTATTCCGGTATCTTTACCGTTCGTCCCAAAGAGTTCTCCGATGAGGAGATGCTTTCCATCAACAGTATTCGTGAAAATTTGTATGTACTGTTAAAAGAGGCTACGGAGATTTTTACAAAGGATACCTCTGTGAAAGAAAAGTCAAAAGAACTGCGAAATTTATTTTTGCTTGTTTCCATGGAAGAGCAGATGGAACAAAAAGCCGATGCTTATCTTGAAATGGGTGAGGATGTAAAATCCCAAGAGTATCGTCATATTTATACAGTAATTTTAGAATTATTGGAAAAGTTTGACCATATATTGGGACAGGAAAAGGTATCTGCCCGAGAATACAGCGACATGCTTCGTGCAGGGTTTTCCGGTACAAAGATGGGTGTGATTCCCCCTTTAATGGATGGCGTTGTTTTTGGTGATTTGGAAAGAACCCGACTAGAAAATATTAAAGTATTGTTTTTGGTAGGTGCAGTGGATGGTTTGATTCCAAAGGTTTCTACGGGGTCCGGCATCTTATCTCAAAATGAGCGTTCTTTGTTAAAGGATGCAGATTATGAATTGGCACCCACCCAGCGTGAGAGATCTTTTATGCAAAGGTTTTATTTGTATCAGATTCTCACAAAGGCAAGAGATCTTTTGATTGTTACCTATGCACGTTTGGATTCCGAGGGTGTGGGAGTTCGGAAGTCCTATATTGTTTCAGAATTACAGGAGTTGTTTCCTGATTTGACCATAGAAAGTTTTGATGAATCTTTGATTCAACAGGGTGGACTGGTTACCTTAGATGAATGCAAAAAGGTATTTATCAGTCTTTGCCATGAACTTCAAAAGAGAGGACGTTTGGAAGGGGAAGCTTTAGAGACGTTTTCCACCCTTTTGGCCTTTTTAGATCGGGAGCACAAAGAAGAGTTAGAAGATATTTTGCAGGGAGTATTTTACCGTTTCCATCAGGATGGTATTTCCAAGGCGGTGGCCCATGCTATGAACGGCAAAGATCTTTATGTCAGCGTCAGCAAGTTGGAAAAGTATGCCCAGTGCGCGTATCAGTATTTTTTACGTTACGGACTTCGATTACAGGAGCGAAGAGAGCATGCCTTTGAGTCCTATGACATTGGAAATATTTACCATGAAGCTTTGAATCGCTTTTCCATGATTGTCTCCCAACAGGAAGGAAGTTGGGCTAAGGTTTCCGATGCACACGTAAATGCTTATATTGAGCAGGCGATAGAAGAGACCTATGGAGCTATGGAAAAAACTGAGATTTACGAGCTTGCCAGAGAGGTGTATGTGTTGCACCGTATGCGGGAGACACTAAAGCGTACCGTGTGGGCGATTATGCGTCAAGTGCGACAGGGTAGCTACGAACCAAAGAAGTTTGAGGTATCTTTAGGCGAGATTTCAAATCTTGCTTCTCTGACCTACGAACTAAACAATGATGCCCGTCTCCATTTGGACGGAACCATTGACCGATTGGATACCTACGAAAACGACGAAAAAGTTTACGTTAAAATCATAGATTACAAATCCGGAAACAAGACGTTGGATATTGCGGAACTGTACTATGGACTCCAAATCCAGTTGGTATTTTATATGGGAGCAGCCGTAGAGGGATTACAGCAAAGCTACGGTGACAAAAAGGTGGTTCCCGGAGCAATGCTTTATTATCATTTGGACAATCCTTTTGTAGAACAGGTTGGCTCTAATGAAGAGGTAGAGCGTGCTTTGCTTCGAGCCCTTCGTCCAAAGGGAGGCATAAACGCATCCGATGAAGCCATCAATGCCATTGACCGTGACATTGTTACCGGAGACGATTCTGATGTGGCGGTATTAAAGCGAAACAAAGATGGCAGTTGGTCAAAAAACTCCGAAGTGTTAACGGAAGAGGAGTTTGAAGTGATGACCAGTTTCGTGCGTCAAAAAGCACTGCAAACAGGAGAGGATATTTCCAACGGAAAGATCGATGTTTTGCCCTATAAAAAAGGGGACAAAAGCGGTTGCGATTACTGTCCTTATAAGGGAATCTGCGGATTTGACTCCTCTTTGGAGGGCTATGACTATCAAAAGATGGATGGAAAACTAAAACCGGAAGATGCTTTTGTGTGGATGAAAGAAAAGCTGAACCGAAAAGGAGAAGAAGATGCCTAAGTTTACTGAGGAACAACAAAAAGTAATTGATGTGCGAAACAGAGATGTTTTGGTTTCTGCAGCTGCGGGAAGCGGAAAGACCACCGTGTTGGTGGAGCGCATTATTCAATTGATTACAGATAAAGAGCATCCTATGGATATTGATCATTTGTTGGTTGTTACCTTTACGAGAGCAGCGGCCAGAGAAATGCGGGAGAAAATCCGTTGCGCCATAGAAGAACAGGCAAAACAAAATCCGGGGGATAGCCATTTAAAACGTCAGGCTGCTTATGTTTTTCATTCACAAATTACCACCATTGACAGTTTTTGTAACTATCTGGTAAGGAATTATTTTTACACTGTAGGGATTGAACCGGATTTTCGTATGTTGGATTCCGGAGAGTATACCTTGTTGGAGTCTGAGATTATCAATGATGTCTTTGAAGAACACTATGCTCAAAAGAATGAGGGGCTTTTGCACCTTTCCGACGCCTACGGCGCTAAAAATTCCGATGTGGCTGTGAGCAATATGGTATTGGAACTTGCGAATAATGCAATGACAAATCCCTGGCCATTCGAATGGTTGGATGGCTTACTTTTGCCCTATGAGCTTTCTTCTACACAGGAATTGGCAGCATCGGATTTCATTCGTTCCATAGAAGAAGAAACCCGGATTATGGTTGGAGAGGCGTCCAAACTGTTTCGCCCTATTTTTGAAGAGTATGCCTCCTATGGTTCCACCAAGGATGATAAAGCCATCTTTGGAGATCAGGCGTTGCTTGTAAATCTTATGGAGGCATCCACCTTTGAAGAGTATTTTAGCATCCTTGCAAATTGTAAATATGAGACTTTGGGTCGGATTTCAAAGGATAGTGACAGCTTTGATTTTCACGAGAATTACAAAAAAGTCCGAGATGAATACAAGGGAATTATAAATTCTTTAAAGCCATATTATGAAGAGTCCTTAGAGGATATCCTTGCCTCTATGCATCGTCAAAAAGAGTTGATCCATACTTTGATTACGCTTACCAAGGATTTTTTAACCTTGCGATATCAGCGCTTGGAAAAGATGAATGCCTGGGACTTTTCTGATATTGAACACTTTGCTTTGGAGATTTTAAAAGATAAAAACACCAAAGAGCCTACTCAGGTAGCCCAGGAACTTCAAAAGTACTTTTCTGAAATCATGGTGGACGAATATCAGGATTCCAACTATCTTCAGGAGGAGATTCTTCGTACTATTACAAAAGAGAGTTTAGACCAAAACAATTATTTTATGGTGGGAGATGTAAAACAAAGTATTTATCGTTTCCGACAGGCGAGACCTGAGATTTTCAGCGAAAAATACAGCCTCTTTACCACAGAGGATTCCATTCAGCAAAAAATTGAATTGGATAAAAACTTCCGAAGCAGAAAACAGGTTCTTGAGGCAACCAATGATGTATTCTTAAAAATTATGAAACCGGATGTGGGAAATGTTGCTTATAATCAGGAGGTTTCTTTAAAAAACGGAGCAGATTATTATCCAAATCCTGAGGGTGAAGAATACAAAACCGAAATACTTTTGGGAATCCGTGATGATGATTTAATGGATGATGCAGAAATCGAAGACAAGGCTGAATTAGAAGCGGTAATAATTGCCAATCGTATTCGAGATCTTATGAAAGACTTTTTGGTCTATGATAAGGATACGAAAGAACAGAGAAAGATCCGCTATTTTGATATTGTGATTTTGCTTCGTGCCGGAACTGCAGCACAGACGTTTGTGGATGTTTTGACAGGACGGGGGATTCCTACCTTTGCAGAAAAATCCAAAGGATATTTTCAGGCTATTGAGGTTCAAAAGATTCTTTCTTTTTTGCGTATATTGGACAATCCAAGACAGGACGTCGCCTTGGTATCCGTAATGCATTCCAAGATGTTTTCTTTTACCAATGAAGAACTGGCTAAGATTCGATGTGAGTATCCAAAGGATGCCTTTCATAAAGCAGTATTTGCCTATGGGGATGCCCATCCGGAGGATGAAAAATTACAAAACTTTTTATCCCTCCTTTTGGAACTTCGGAGTATGGTAGAAGATACGCCTATCCATGTGCTGCTACAGGAGATTTATGAGCGCACCGGATATTTGACCTACGTTTATTCTTTACCGGGAGGAGAGAGTAAACGTGGAAATCTTTATAAACTGATTGATTTGGCGATTAAATTTGAAACCACTTCCTTTAAAGGACTATTTCGTTTTTGTAATTATATTGACCGTTTACAAAAATATGAATCGGATATGGGTGAGGCAGAGCTTTTAAGTGAAGATGATGATGCGGTACGGATTATGACCATTCATCACAGTAAAGGGTTGGAATTCCCTGTGGTTTTTTTGGCGCAGGTTTCCAAAGAGCACAATCTTATGGATGCCACAAGTGCCATGATTCTTCACAGTTCCAAAGGCATTGCTTTGGATGAGGTTTCCTTGGAACGTCGTACGAAGCGCAAACCACTGTTTAAAAAATACATTGCCCAGTGTATAAAAAAAGATACCTTTGGTGAAGAAATGCGTATTTTATACGTTGCCATGACCAGAGCAAAAGAAAAGCTTATCATTACCGGAACCTACAAAGAAGATTCTATTCCTGATCCTTTGGAGGGGGACGTAAGTTATGCGATTCGCACCGGCAAGAAAAGCGGATACGGTGGATGGGTAATTCCTGTTTTGAGACAACATCCCGAAAAATACGATTTTAAAATTGTTTCTCCTCAGGAGTTGGTTGTGGATGAAGTGGAAGAAGCTCTTTTGACAGGATCATTACAGCAAAATATTTATGGCTATAAGGAGACTGCATCAGAGGAGAAATTACAGCTTCTTTCAGAAAACTTAAATTACCAATATCCCTATGAGATTACCTATCCCTTCAAGGGTAAATATTCCGTATCCGAATTAAAACACAAGGCTATGGATTTAAATGAAGAGAATGATAGTGTAGAGGTATTTCCTTTAGAAAAAGAAGCATCTTTGAAAAAAGAGAGTGTATCCCAAGGGGAGACTTCCAACGGAGAGGTTACTATTGGTGCCCAAAAGGGTACCGCCATGCATCGATTTATGGAGTGCTTTGACTTTACTTTGGCGGGAGAAAAAGATGGCGTAAAAAATGAATTACAACGCATAAAGGAAAAGGCTTTGATGTCTTCGGAGGATATTGACTTGTTGGATATACCGAAGTTGGAGAACTTTGTAACATCCTCCCTTGCGATGGAGATGAAAGCGGCAGCAAAAGAGAATCTTCTATTAAAAGAGCAGCCTTTTGTAATGGGAGATACTCCGGTGCATCTATTATCGGCATTGTATCCTGAGATGAAGATTTCGGACAATGAGGATACTCCTTTGGTTTTGGTACAGGGAATCATTGATGCCTTTTACATCCAACCGGAGGGAGTAGTTTTGGTGGATTACAAAACCGACCGGATTTCCAGTGGAAAAGAACTGGTGGACCGTTACAGAGAGCAGATGGATTTGTACCAAAAAGCCATAGAAAAATCCACTCACAAAAAAGTGATAAAACGGGTACTCTATTCTTTTTCTTTAGGCGAAGAAGTGGTATTATAATCGTTGCGTATAAACGAAGGAGAAAACAGTTATGTATGATGATATTTGTGTAGAAAAATTCTTAGAACATCAATTACAGCTTTTTCCGGAACCTGTAGCTGAAACGGATGAGGAAGCATTGTACTTTCTGGAAGATGTTTGTGCAGTGGTTTGCGATAGCAAAAAAGATGTTATTAATTATATGAAAGATATGTTGGATGTGTCCGGAATGTCAGAAGAAGAAATTTTGGCTTCCGAAGAAGTGTTTGATTTGGAAGACGGACGCTATTTAATCGTAGAGGGATAATATGAAAAGAAAAATATGTTTATTATTGTCTTTCCTATTTGTGCTGTTTACTTTTAGTGGATGTACAATCGGTGACCGTCAGATTTATTTCAGTGGTGGCACCGGGTTTTCCAACGTTTTTCGTATCGGTGATATGAAGTGCTCCAAAGAGGAGGCAAGAGTGTATCTTACAACTTACAAAAATCTCTACGGTACGGTAGGGGATACCGCCTTATGGGAAGGTGACTTTAAAACCGATACGATTTTGGATTCCATCAAGTCCGGTGTGATTTCTCATTTGACGAGAGTGTATTCCTTAAACATTTATGCAAAAGAAAATGAAATCACATTAACAGAAAACGAAAAGCTTTTGGTGGAACAAGCAGCGGAAGATTATTACAGTCAGTTGGATAAATCCGACCGTAAAAAACTTGGTGTAAACCAGTCGGACATTGAAAAGATGTATTCCAAATATGCTTTGGCAGAAAAGGTTTACTTCCAATTAATGAATCAGGTGGACGAAGAAGTTTCAGAAGATGAAGCCCGGATTATGGATGCCTATGTTTTGTTTACCACAGACGAAGCAAAGGCTTTGACCGTTGCATCTTCTTTAAAAAACGGCGGTTCCTTTGAAACCTTGTTGGGTACCTACGGCAAAGGAGATAAAACCTTGCAATCCATTGGTCGAGGAGAATATGCCCAAGAAGTGGAAGACGTTATTTTCCAATTGGACGACGATGAAGTTTCTGATTGCATTACTACAGATGAAGGATATTACTTTGTAAAATGTATGGACAAATACAATGAAGAATTATCCGAAACCAATAAATCAAATGTTATTTCCAAACGAAAAGAGCAGGTAATTTCTGATATGATTTCTCAACAAAATGAAGCGTATTATTCTCAGATGAATACTTCACTTTGGGAAAAATTTGATACGGATAACAGCATTACTACCAGCAATTTTTTCAGTGTGTTGGAAAACTATATTACCTATAATTAAAATTAAAAATCTTAGAAATATTTTTAGTATCAACGATACAAATCAAAATTATAAAAATATTTTTGATTTTATTCATGGATTTTTTAAAAGAATTATTTGATTTTTTTGATGGTTTTTTTA
>JAILJP010000004.1 GCA_024694625.1 Lachnospiraceae bacterium
CTTGCAGAATTATCTGCTGCAGGTACAGATGATGATACTAAGATACAGATTGCAAATCTTACTTTAGATGCTGGAGAACTTAAGGCACAGCTTACAAATCTTGCATCTGATACAACAGATGTTAAGAATCAGCTCACAAACCTTGCGTCTGATACAACAGAAGTTAAGAATCAGATTGAAGGACTTAAGAATCAGCTTGAAAATGAAGTAACAAAGGCAGCAGAAACTCCTGATACCAATTCTAAGTTTGATGACATAGCATTTGCAGTTGAGGAAGTTAAGGAAGGACTTTCAGGTCTTGCTTCAAATAATGAAGAAGTCAAATCTCAGATCGCAAGCTTATCAGCAAGTGCTGAAGATATTAAGTCTCAGAATTATACACTTGCTACTAACATAGATGAGCTTAAGGCTCAGTACATTCAGGCAGTAGCTAATCTTGATTCAATTAGCAGAGCTCTTCAGGAAGCTAAAGAGGCCGAAGCATCTAAGGAAGCAGGACTTTCAGCAGAAGATCTTGAAGCTATTAAGACATATAGTCAGGAAAGCAAACTTGCTATCGAGGCATTTGCACAGGATAGTAAGGCATCATTCGAAGCGTATGCTCAGCAAAATAAAGCTGCACTTGATACAATCAGTGAAGACAACAAGTCAGCATTTGGTAGCATCTATAATCAGGTGGAAGAGGCTAAGAACGCAGCTATAGAAGCAAAGAATATAGCTTTGCAGCTTCAGTCAGCTCCACAGGATAGTTCATCATTATCAGCGGAAGAACTTAAGGCTCCTCTCATCGATATTCTTACAGGTACAGAAGAAGTTCGTACTGCTGTTAGAAATCTTAAGAATGCTAATGATGATACAAAATCAACACTTAAGACATCACTTGATAGTGCTATATATGGTCTCAAGCAGGATAACAAAGAAATCGTTGAATTCATGCAGCGTATGAATTCAAATATCCTTGCTAAGCCAGTTGATCCAGACGCAGAGCGTAAGGAAGAGGAAGCTAAGAAGCGTGATGAAGAACAGAGACAGGCATTTGAAGAAAGAATCAAGCTTGCTGAAGACTTCATGCACAAGGAAAGCGTTAAGGTTTACAGAAATGTTCAGGCGGTTATCAATGAAAAGACTGACCGCCAGACAGACGGCCTTGATGGAAGAGTAAAAGAAAGCACATCAAAGATTGGACAGGTTAAAACAATAGCTATTATTGCTGCAGGACTTTCAGGAGTAAGCGTAGTTCTTCAGGTTCTCAGCATTCTTGGTATTTTATAATGGGAAGAGAATCATTCAAACCTGGTAATATGCTTTATCCATTACCAGTAGTACTTATAACAAGCGGAGATATTAATGGAAAGAGCAACATATTTACTGTTGCATGGACAGGAACTATATGTTCAGATCCTCCATATGTATCAATATCAGTTAGAAAATCAAGATATTCATATGACCTTATTAAAGAGTCAGGAGAATTCGTTATAAACCTTACAACAAAGGAGCTTGTAACTGCTACAGATTACTGCGGTGTTGTTAGCGGCAGAGATGTAGATAAGTGGGAGAAGATGAACCTTACTAAGGCTGCATCAACAGTAGTTAAGGCTCCATACATTGCAGAGAGTCCAGTTGCTATTGAGTGTAAGGTTAAAGAAATTAAAGAACTTGGAACTCATGACATGTTTATAGCTGAGGTTGTAGCTGTAACTGTAGATGACAAATATATGGATGAGAATAAGAAGTTTGACTTTACAAAGTCTAATCCACTTGCATATTCTCATGGCGAGTATTTTACACTTGGCGACAATCTTGGAAAGTTCGGATTTAGTGTCAGGAAAAATAAGTAATGTCTAATAATAATCATTCATCATATGGTTTGATAAAGGTAGGAGTCATTTTAAAAATGGCTCTTCTTACTGCCTTTCTAATCGTTCTATATTTTCCGCAAAATGACATAGAAGATTACAGTGACCTGTTTTACATCAGGTCTTCTTCTGATGCGGAAAGTGGAGATGAGAATAAGCCTGAAATTGACGTTCCAGGCTATGAAAATGCCTATATTATAAAGGTTAATGAAACTATAGTCTATCTTAAGGATTCTGATCATGTTAAGAAGATGTTTCAGGATACTATAGATAAATACGATGATAAGGGGAACTTCCAAGCTTCTATACTTAGAAATAGTAATAGAGAGCTAACAGCTCTTACAGTGTCAGTAAATCAGGTCTATGATAATAGTAGTGAGAAGCTTGATGATTGTATAGTAACTGCAGGCTTAGAAAAGGCTATAGACGTACCTTCATCAGAAATACAGCCTGAAGGTGAGCTATCGTTTGATTCCTTTGAACTTGGGGTAAAGGATGTTCACTTTAATGAACCTGTGGAGATAGTACAGGCCTATGTTAAGTCTGACAATATCATGGATATAAAGGATGCTGCCAGCTTAATAACAGAAAATCAGGAAACTCAGCAGATATATAAGGTACAGTCTGGTGACACCTTATCAGAAATATCTATTAGCACAGGGGTTCCACTTGAAGATATTATTGATATGAATGATGCTCTTGAAAATGAAAGCTCAACCATATTTGTTGATCAGGAACTTCTTATTACAGTTCCTAAGCCAGAACTATCAGTTGTTTGGACAGAGCAGACAAGAGTAGAGGAGGCTTATGACCTTCCTGTTGAATATATCTACAATGATGAATGGTATACAAATCAGAAAGTAACTCATGTTCAGCCATCTGCTGGCTATCATGAGGCTATCGCTTCTGTAACCAGAATCAATGAAGATATGGTATCTAATGATACTTTATATGAAGAAATTAAGATGCAGCCTGTTGCAAAGGTGGTAGAGATAGGTACTATAGTTCCTCCTACATATATTAAGCCATTAGCAGGTGGACGTCTTACATCAGGATTTGGTAAGCGTAAAGCGCCTAAGGCAGGAGCATCTACATATCATAAGGGTGTTGACTGGGCAACTCCAGTTGGAACCAGCGTATACGCTTCAAGTGGTGGTGTAGTAGCATTTGCCGGATGGGGCAGAGGATATGGTAATGTTGTATATATCAACCACCCAGACGGTAAGCAGACAAGATACGGCCACCTTAGCAGAATTAATGTTAGCGTTGGTCAGAGTGTAAAACAGGGCGAAATTATTGCAGCAAGTGGTAATACAGGTGTAAGTACTGGACCACACGTGCATTTTGAGATTCTCGTAGGTGGAACTCAGGTCAATCCATTCGATTATCTGTACTAAGTCACTGATTCAAAAACTTGGTCATTTTACAAATGACCTGTTAAGAATCTTGTTTACATAAGAAAAACACATGTAAACCGCTGTGAAATCTTGTTTTGACATGATAAAAATGATAGTATATAATACGATAAGTTTTTAATGAGAACTTATACCGATTCGCCAGTTGGGGATGCAATAATTCTGGATATAAACGAATCGAATAATTAGAGGTGTCAAATGGAAAAGTACGCTATAGTTGGAGGGACTCCACTGACAGGCCAGGTAGAAATTGGCGGTGCTAAGAATGCAGCACTTGCTATACTTGCGGCAGCTGTTATGACGGACGACCCTGTCACTATTGAAAATGTTCCAGATGTAAGGGATACGAGAGTGCTCATGCAGGCTATGGAAAGCATAGGCATAAAGATTGAGCACATAGACAGACACACAGTTAAGATGGATTCTTCTAAGGTATCTGACTGTGTCATAGATGACGAGTACATGAAGAAGATTAGAGCCTCATACTATATGATAGGCGCTCTTCTTGGTAAATATAAAAGGGCCGAAGTTCCTCTTCCAGGTGGATGTAATATCGGTATTAGAGCTATCGACCAGCATCTTAAGGGATTTAGAGCACTTGGCGCTGAAGTAAGAATCGAGCACGGAAGTATTGTAGCTACAGCTACAGACCTCCGTGGTAATCATATATTTATGGATAAGGTTTCAGTTGGAGCAACTATCAATGTTATGATGGCAGCTTCTATGGCAGCAGGTAAGACTATTATCGAGAACGCTGCTAAGGAACCACACGTAGTTGACCTTGCAAACTTCCTTAACAGTATGGGTGCCAATATAAAGGGTGCAGGTACTGATGTTATTCGTATTAAGGGTGTTGAAAAACTTCACGGTTCAAACTATGCAATTATTCCTGATCAGATTGAAGCAGGTACATTTATGATGGCTGCAGCAGCAACTAAGGGTGACGTTGTAGTTAAGAATGTTATTCCTAAGCATCTTGAGTGTATTACAGCTAAGCTTCAGGAAATTGGATGTCTTGTTGAAGAGTATGATGACGCAGTTAGAATTAAGTGCGACAAAACACTTGCAAATACACAGGTTAAGACTCTTCCATACCCAGGTTTCCCAACAGATATGCAGCCACAGATGACAGTACTTCTTGGAACTGCTCAGGGAACAAGTATTGTAACAGAAAGTATATTTGATAATAGATTTAAATATGTAGATGAGCTTGCCCGTATGGGAGCTAATATAAAAGTAGAGGGGAATACTGCGATTATAAGCGGTGTTGACAAATACTCAGGGGCCTCTATCACAGCACCAGATCTTAGAGCAGGTGCAGCACTTGTAATTGCAGCTCTTGTTGCTGACGGAGAAAGTGTAGTTGATGACATAACCTATATTGAAAGAGGTTATGAAGACTTCGACCAGAAGTTAGCAGGACTTGGAGCTAATATTGTAAGAGTAGCTTCTGAAAGAGAACTTAAAATGTCAAGGCTTAAGCTTGTAGAGTAGTACTTAGGTTAACTACATGAAACATGTCAAAATCAGCGTTCTTATTCCAGGTATGGTTACAGCGGAAGATGTAATCGGAAAAGGAAATCAGCTTATTCTACCAAAGGATCTTGTACTTACCGATAAGGCAATTGCAAGACTGGAGGCATATCAGATTAAATCCATCAGAATCGAAGATCCTGTAGATATCGAAGTCGAAGAAGTAGAAGACGAAGAAGAGGAGATACAGGAAGAAAAGAAGAAGCTAGTAGAGGGGCAGGTAGCCATCGATAGCTCTCTTTTGGCTTCTGATGCAGACAGTCTTCTTGCAGCACTTGCAGGACTTGATTCAGGAGAAACTGATGTTAAGGGCGGCGATGAATCTCAGATAGAGAAGACATCTACTGAAAAGGCAAAGAGCGTAGAGCAGTCTATAGTAGTTAACCAGCTTGAAGAGCCTTCACACTTTGAAAAAGTTCAGGCTAGCCCACAGTTCAAGGAATTCAAGAAGAGTTTTGAGAACAATGTTAGTGAACTTAAGAATAGCATCAATGATATTGTAGAGAAGAATGCTCCTATTGATGTTGATAGTATGCTTAGTTCAACTATGAAGCTTCTTTCAACTCAGAACAATACATTCGGCGTATTCGATATGCTTCATAATATGAGAGCGTTCGACGACCTTACATATGCACATAGTATGAACGTTGCTCTTATCTGCAATGTATTTGGCGAGTGGCTTCATCTTTCTGATGATGAGATTAAACTTGCTACAACCTGTGGTATGCTTCACGATATAGGAAAACTTAAGATTGATGATGCAATTATTAAGAAACCCGGAAAGTTAACTACAGAAGAGTACAAGGCTATTAAGAAGCATCCTTATGAAGGATATAAGATTCTTCAGCATCAGAATATATCAGAACATGTTAAGAATGCAGCTCTCATGCATCATGAAAAATGCGATGGTTCAGGATATCCTCTGGGGCTTAAAGGGGATAAGATTGATCCTTATGCTAAGCTTGTTGCTATTGCAGATGTGTACGATGCTATGACATCTGCCAGAGTATATAGAGGTGCCCTTTGTCCGTTTACTGTTATCGAAGTATTCGAAGATGAAGGACTTAGTAAGTATGATGTAGTTTACATTATGACTTTCCTTGAGAATGTTATTAATACTTATATTGATAACATGGTTCAGTTGTCTGATGGAAGAAAGGGTATCATCAAGTGGATTGATAAGCAGAATCTTTCAAAACCTATGGTTCAGCTTCTTGATGGATCATTCCTTGAACTTGCAAAACATAAAGATCTTAAGATCGTAAAGATACTTTAATAATAATCGCCAGGTGTTATATACACTTGGCGTTTTTTTCGCTTCGCGCTGATTATGGGAATGATTACCATCAATTTTTTATTGACATGAATTATTTGATATAGTACATTTATCTTGAATTAAATAATCTTCTCTTATTCAGAGTAGTGGAGGTACATAGGACCTATGAAGCTACGGCAACCCCATTATGGAAGGTGCCATCCTGAGCGATAACTCATGTATTGAGAGATTGATCGAACAATAAGAGGATCATATATACGAGTTTTATTTGGTCCGCTTGTTGAGAGCGGATTATTTTTTTACCTTATGCACAGATTCGCGCAGGAAATAATTTCGGCTGACGCCGAGCGCAAATCGCGCGTGCACGTAATGCAAAGCATTACGCAAGTAGAGTTTTAGTTTTTATATGGAGGACGACTATGGAGAAAAGATTATTCACTTCAGAATCAGTAACAGAAGGCCATCCTGACAAGGTCTGCGATGCCATCTCAGATGCCATCCTTGATGCTTGTATGGCAAAGGATCCTATGAGCCGTGTTGCTTGTGAGTCAGCAGCATGTACAGGATTCGTACTTGTAACAGGTGAGATTACAACTAATGCATATGTAGATATTCAGAAGGTTGTACGTGACACAGTTAAAGAAATCGGTTATACAAAATCTGAATATGGTTTTGATGGAAACACATGTGCAGTACTTGTTGCTATCGATGAGCAGTCAGCAGATATAGCTATGGGTGTTGATAAGGCACTTGAAGCTAAGGAAGGAAGTCTTAAAGATGACCTTGATACAGGTGCTGGTGACCAGGGTATGATGTTTGGTTATGCAACTAACGAAACAGATGAGTATATGCCATATCCTATCTCGCTTGCTCATAAGCTTGCTCTTCAGCTTACAAAGGTTAGAAAAGACGGTACACTTAAGTATCTTAGACCAGACGGAAAGAGCCAGGTTTCAGTAGAATATGATGAGAACGATAAGCCAAAGAGACTTGAGGCTGTAGTTCTTTCAACACAGCACGATGATGATGTTACTCAGGAACAGATTCACGAGGACATCAAGAAGTATGTATTCGACCCAGTTCTTCCTAAGGAACTTGTTGATGCAGATACAAAGTTCTTCATCAACCCAACAGGTCGTTTCGTAATCGGTGGACCTCACGGTGATGCTGGTCTTACAGGACGTAAGATTATTGTAGATACTTACGGTGGAATGGCTCGTCACGGCGGCGGGGCTTTCTCAGGAAAGGATTGTACAAAGGTAGACCGTTCTGCAGCTTATGCAGCACGTTATGTTGCAAAGAACTTGGTAGCGGCAGGATTGGCTGACAAGTGTGAAATCCAGTTGTCTTATGCGATTGGTGTAGCACAGCCTACTTCCATTAACGTGGATACCTTCGGTACCGGAAAGCTCGACAGTGAAAAATTAGTAGAGATCATTCGTGAAAACTTTGATCTTCGTCCTGCCGGAATTATTAAGATGTTGGATTTACGTCGTCCAATCTATAAGCAGACAGCTGCTTACGGACACTTCGGAAGAAACGATTTGAACCTTCCTTGGGAAGCGCTTAATAAGGTTTCTGATTTAAAAAAGTATCTGTAAGAGATAAAGAGAAATGATATAATAAGGGTCGTAGGGAGTTTTCCCTGCGACCTTTTTTATTTCTATGTTTACGGGTTTTGATTATGAAGCTACGGGATCGATTAATTATTTCATTTTTTATAATACTTTTTGTGCCGGTGCTGCTTTTTTCTGCAGTGGCGGTAGTGGTGGTGCATTTCCAGGGACAGGGGACGCTGAAGTTTCTTACGGTTGACTTGGGGATGTCTGTCATGATTATTCTTTTGTTTACCGCTATTATTTTGATTATGTGGATTTATGGTAGTATCGTCCAAAAAATCAATCATTTGAAAGATGCAGCGGAAAACATCAAAGAGGGCAACTTGGATTTCAATATTGACGTTAGAGGAAACGATGAGTTTTCCGAAGTGGCGAAAGCTTTGGAGGCCATGCGGAAGCGTTTAAAGGAAAATGCAGTGGAAAAGTTGGAAACGGAGAACAACGAAAAGCAGTTGATTTCCAATATTGCTCACGATTTAAAGACGCCTTTGACAGCAATTCAGGGATATGCAGAAGGTCTTTTGGACGGAGTTGCCGCTACTCCGGAAAAACAGATGTCCTACATTAAGACCATCTACAACAAAGCCGGAGAGATGAATACCCTTTTAAATGAGCTGACCATTTATTCCAAGATTGATACCAATCGTATTCCTTATAATTATCAAAAGTTAAATCTGTCCGATTATTTTTTGGACTGTGTGGAAGAGTTGGGAATGGATTTGGACAATCAAAACATTCAGTTGAACTATTACAACCAGGTGGATGACACCACAGAAATCATTGCGGATCCGGAGCAGCTTAAGCGGGTGATTCACAATATTGTGGGAAATTCCGTAAAATATATGGGCAAAAAAACCGGATTAATTCAACTTCGCCTTTTGGATGTGGGAGATTTTGTCCAGGTGGAAATTGAAGACAATGGAAGAGGAATCGCAGTAAAAGATCTTCCCTATATATTTGATCGAATGTATCGGGGGGATGCTTCTAGAAATTCTTCAGTTCGGGGAAGCGGAATCGGACTTTCCATTGTACAAAAAATCATCGAAGATCACGGCGGAAAAATTTGGGCAACAAGTAAAGAGGGAGAAGGTACGGTAATGTACTTTGTTCTTCGCAAGTATCAGGAGACGTTACATGAACAAGATATTGATAATTGAGGATGAAGAAGCAATTGCAGAATTGGAAAAGGACTATCTGGAGCTAAGCGGGTTTTCGGTAGAGCTGGAAAAGGACGGAGAAACCGGATTACACCGAGCACTTTCAGAGGACTTTGATCTGTTTATTTTGGATGTGATGCTACCGGGGATAGACGGATTTGAAATCTGTCAGGAAATCCGAAAAGAAAAAAATGCTCCTATTTTAATGGTGTCTGCAAGAAAAGAAGATATCGATAAAATTCGAGGCTTGGGTTTGGGGGCAGATGATTACATTACGAAGCCTTTTTCCCCGGGAGAGTTGGTGGCTAGAGTAAAGGCACATCTTTCCAGATATGACAGAATTGTGGAGTCTCTTATGCCGGACAACAGCATTATAAAGATTCGTGGGTTGAAGATTGATACGGCCTCCAGAGAAGTTTGGGTCAATGGTGAGTCCAAAAACTTAACAGCCAGAGAGTACGATCTGTTGGAGTTTTTTATGCGCCATCCCAATCAGGTCTATTCAAAAGAGGATATTTTTAAGGAGCTTTGGAACATGGATGCCATCGGAGATATAGCTACCGTTACCGTTCATGTAAAAAAGCTTCGTGAAAAAATAGAAGTGGATCCTGCAAAACCTCAGTACGTGGAAACCGTATGGGGTATGGGCTACCGCTTCAAAGTGTAATAAAAAGGGGGATTTTTATGGAACAGTGGGAAGTGTTGCACGAAGACGAAGAGATTATTGTTTGCTACAAGCCGGCAGGGATTGCGACCCAAAACGCCAAGGCGATGGAGCCGGACATGGTAAGCATCTTGAAAAATTATCGTAAGGAAAAAGGAGAAGATACCTATATCGGTGTGATTCAGAGATTGGATCAGCCGGTGGAAGGGGTGCTTTGCTTCGGTAAGACGAAGGAAGCTACCGAAGCGCTTACAAAGCAACTTCGGGAACATAAAATCACAAAAAAGTATTACGCTATTATTACCAGAGGCAACATGCCTACAGAAGGAATACTAGAGGACTACCTAGTAAAGGATGGACGAAAAGGCCGGGCCATGGTGGTGAAAGGGGATGACCCCAGAGCCAAAAAGGCAAAGCTTTCCTATCGGGTGGTATCGGAAGTGGATGATATGCGACTTTTGGACATTTCCCTAGAGACGGGACGGTTCCATCAGATTCGTGTTCAACTTGCCAGCCGAACAGCGCCGATTTACGGAGATGTGAAATATGGTGGAGTATCTACCAACCGACCTTTATGTTTATGTGCATATCAAAGTCGATTCCTACATCCCAAAACGGGGATGCCAATGGAGTTTACTATTA
This sequence comes from Lachnospiraceae bacterium, assembly GCA_024694625.1. Classification (GTDB taxonomy): domain Bacteria; phylum Bacillota; class Clostridia; order Lachnospirales; family Lachnospiraceae; genus JAILEN01. The sequence goes on from JAILJP010000004.1 coordinate 10,163, forward strand.
ACCCGAAAGGTGAGGATTTCGAGGATTTGTTGCCTTGACATAGGAAGGTTCCTTCACTAAAATATAGTGGATTAAATTGATAGTTAGGAGATTTTTAGCATGGCAAATGAGAAAAAACTGGTAGAAGAGATTACTTCTATGGAAGTTGATTTTACCCAGTGGTACACAGATGTTGTAAAAAAAGCAGAATTAATGGAGTATTCCACAATCAAGGGATTTATGATTTTAAAGCCCAACGGTTATGCATTGTGGGAAAATATTCAGAAGGAATTAGACGCAAGATTTAAAGATAATGACGTTGAAAACGTATATATGCCAATGCTAATCCCCGAGTCATTATTGCAGAAAGAAAAGGATCATGTGGAAGGTTTCGCCCCCGAAGTTGCATGGGTTACCCATGGCGGTTTAAATGAACTTCCGGAAAGACTTTGTATCCGTCCTACCTCTGAGACTTTGTTCTGTGATTTATATAAGAACATTGTTCATTCACACAGAGATTTACCTAAGATTTATAACCAGTGGTGTTCTGTAGTTCGTTGGGAAAAGACTACTCGTCCTTTCCTACGCTCTTCTGAGTTTTTATGGCAGGAAGGCCATACGGCTCACGCTACTGCTGAAGAAGCACAGGAAGAAACCATTCGTATGTTGAATGTGTATTCGAAATTCTGTGAAGATGTTTTGGCTATCCCTGTAGTAAAGGGACAAAAAACAGATAAAGAAAAATTCGCAGGTGCAGAAGCTACCTATACCATCGAAGCTTTGATGCACGATGGAAAGGCTTTGCAGTCCGGTACTTCCCACAACTTTGGAGACGGATTTGCAAAAGCATTTGGTATTCAGTATGCAGATAAGGATAACAAGCTTCAGTACGTTCATCAGACATCCTGGGGTGTATCTACCAGATTGATTGGTGCCATTATCATGGTTCACGGTGATGATTCCGGATTGGTACTTCCTCCCAGAGTTGCGCCTGTACAGACTGTAGTTATTCCTATTCAGCAGAAAAAAGAAGGCGTGTTAGAAGGCGCTGAGGAGATTAAAAAGACTTTAAAGGCAGCAGGCCTTCGTGTTTCTTTAGATGAGAGAGATAAGTCTCCCGGATGGAAGTTTGCAGAAGCTGAAATGCGTGGTGTTCCCGTACGTGTGGAAATCGGACCCAGGGATTTGGCTGAAGGCAAATGTGTTTTGGTTCGTCGTGATACCAGAGAAAAACTTGTTGTGGAAATTGCAAATGTAGCTGAAGAAGTTTCTAAGTTGTTAGAGCAGATTCACAATGATATGTTTGCTCGTGCAAAGGCACATTTGGAAGCACATATTTCTGATGCATTTACCTATGATGAATTTAAGGATGCTGTAGAAAACAAGCCTGGATTTATCCGTGCTATGTGGTGTGGCGATGAAGCTTGCGAGTTGAAGATTAAAGAAGATACCACAGCAACCAGCCGTTGCATGCCTTTTGAACAGGAAAAGATTTCCGATGTTTGTGTTTGCTGCGGAAAGCCGGCACATAAGCTTGTTTACTGGGGTAAGGCTTACTAAATAAACTATAATATTATAAACGCGGTGGTTCTGTTTCACCGAGGACACGCTCTCGCTCTTAGTCGAACATAGCGGACACTAAGTTCGCATTCGCTTACTAAGTGTCGATGTCCGACTCAACTACGTGAAACAGAACCACCGCGTTTTGTTTACATACATTATAAGGATAATGGGATGTATAGGAGTTGGTGTTTTTTAGGTAGAGCAAAAATGGCAATGGTATCCTACAGAAAAAGATGAAATGTGACGTTGGGCTTTGTATAATGTATAATCAGAAGGAAAATGAATATTTAAAGCATTAGGAGTGAACACATGACCATAGAGATTCCTGCAGGAGTGCAGAAAGTATTGGCACAATTGCATAAAGAAGGCTATGAGGCCTACGTAGTGGGCGGATGTGTCAGAGACTGTGTAATGGGCAGGATTCCCAATGATTGGGACATTACCACCTCCGCTCTCCCTACGGAAGTAAAGGCTTGCTTTGAACGAACCATTGATACCGGTATTCAGCATGGTACGGTAACGGTTCGTATGGATGGGGAAAGCTATGAGGTGACCACCTATCGTATTGATGGAAAATACGAAGACGGACGCCATCCCAAAGAGGTGACTTTTACCCCTAGTTTGGAAGAGGATTTGAAACGTCGGGACTTTACCATTAATGCCATGGCCTACAATGACAGAGATGGATTAGTGGATCTTTTTGATGGAGTTTCAGATATTAAGAATCGAAAGATTCGTTGCGTGGGTGTGGCGAGGGAACGCTTTTTTGAAGATGCCCTTCGTATGCTTCGTGCTCTTCGTTTCAGCGCCCAATTAAACTTTGATATAGAAGAGGAAACCTTTTTGGCCATAAAGGAATTGGCTCAAACTTTGGAAAAAATCTCGGCAGAGAGAATCCAGGTGGAACTGGTGAAACTGATTACTTCCGATCATCCGGAAAAGATGCGGGATATATATGAAAGCGGACTCTCAGGTGTGTTCTTCCCGGAGTGGGATGATATGCTTTTGTGTGAACAAAATTGTCTTCACCACTGTTATAGTGTGGGAGAACATTCTATTAAGGTGATGGAACTGGTGCCTGCAGATAAAAAAATGCGTTTGGCTGCCCTTTTGCATGATGTGGGAAAACCTCTGTGCAAGAAAACAGACGAAAAGGGTAGAGATCATTTTGTGGGGCATCCTTCTTTGGGAGCAAAGATGGCTCGGGAGATTTTGCAACGTTTAAAGTTTGATAATGCTACCATAGATGATGTGGTTCGACTGGTTCGTTATCATGATGAGAGGCCGGAACTTTCAAAGCGGAATGTCCGTCGTATGATGAACCGTGTGGGAACAGAGTATATGGAGGATTTGTTCCTCTTGAAAAAAGCGGATACCCTAGGACAAAGTGAGTTTAACCGAGAAGAAAAACTGGCCTATTTGGATTCCCTCAACGGATACTACCGAGAAATTTTGGAAAGCCAGGATGCGGTAACGGTTAAGCAGCTGCAAATCGACGGAAAAGATTTGCTGGAGCTAGGCGTTCAACGAGGACCGCAGATAGGAGAGATCCTTGACGAACTTTTGAAATTGGTAATGGAGGATCCCTCTATGAATCAAAAGGATGTTTTGCTGGAAGAGGCAAGAAAGGCGATGGATTCATGAAAAAGTATTTAATTTACGTTTTATTGGCTTGTTTTTTCCTAGTGTCCTTTTCCGGATGTAGCGGTAGCCAGGACGGGGATGAGGATTCCTCCCAGGTGACCATTACCCGAAAACCGGGGACGCCGGCAGACAGCGGTGAAGAAGAGGAAGAGGTTTCTGAAGGCTCCAGATTTGTGGTACAAAGCGTCAATGGGGAAGAAGAAAAGATTGTGTTGAAATCTCTTGCCTATAACAAGCGCTATGTGTATAAGTATTCTTTAACTACAAGGTTTTTGGATAAGTATGGAGATACTACCAGTTCTGCCAATTTCACCCCAGGTGATGTGGTGGTTTTGGGAGATCAAATGTCCGATGGAGTTTTAGAGTCCATTCAAAAGTCCAAGGATGTTTGGGAGTTTGATGACGTAGAAGTCTTTGATTTAAATGGGTTTACCCAGGTGTTAAATATCAACGACACCAATTACAGATTGACGGAAAATACTCAGGTCTTTTCCAATGATATTGAAGGAAGTTTGACGGATATTGGTGAAGATGATGTGCTAAAAGTTATTGGGTTGGATAAGGAGATTCTTTCCATCTCCGTGACTACAGGACACGGGTATTTGACGTTGTCCAATACAGACAAATTTGAGGGTAGCTTAATTTATGTAGGGAATAAAATCATTACCACTGTGACAAAGGATATGACCATTACCGTACCGGAAGGTAGCTATGACGTTACGGTGGCAAACGATGGCTACGGCGGTACAAAGACCGTAGGTGTGGTGCGAAACGAAACTACACTTTTGGATTTGGCTGAACTAGAAGGGGAAGGACCGAAGACCTGTAAGCTGACGGTTTCCTCGGCTGTGGAAGGCGCTCAGATTTATCTGGACGGAAGTCAGATTGAAAGCGGAAAAGAAATTGAAGTTTCCTACGGAAAGCATAGTTTGATGATTTCCGTGGAGGGATATAATACCTGGAATAGGACCTTGTATGTGAATTCACCTACGGCAGAGATTACAGTGGATCCTACGGAAAGCGATACGTCTTCTGACAGTAGTTCTTCCGATAGTTCATCCTCAAGTTCTACTGATAGCAGTTCGACTTCGAATTCCAATTCATCGAACTCTTCGTCGAATTCATCAAGCTCTACCGGTTCAACTGACTCGTCAAGCTCGTCAAGCTCGTCGAATTCATCCAGTTCGTCCAGCTCTTCCGATACGTCGGATTCGGAATTGGATTATCTGTCAACCATATCGAGTCTGATCAATTCTTTGACCAGTAGTAGCAATTAATGGATTGACCATATAAAAATAAAGCGATTATAATATGACCACATGAGAAATTCAAAGGAGGCAAACATGTACAAAGAAGAATATTTACGTTGGCTTAAAGCAGACCTTTTGGATCCGGACTTAAAACCGGAACTTATGAATGTAAAAGATAACGATGAGGAAATTAAAGATCGTTTTGCTGTGTCATTGAAGTTTGGAACTGCTGGTTTACGAGGAACCTTGGGAGCAGGAACCAACCGTATGAATATCTGGGTGGTTCGTCAGGCTACACAGGGACTTGCAAATTGGGTAAAAACCCAGGGCGGAAATCAGACGGTAGCCATTAGTTATGACAGCCGTTTAAAGAGTGATGTTTTTGCGAAAGAAGCGGCAGGCGTATTGGCGGCAAATGGTGTCAATGTTCGTATTTATGATGCTTTGATGCCGGTACCGGCCCTTTCTTTTGCTACCCGTTTTTATAACTGCAATGCGGGAATTATGGTAACAGCGTCTCACAATCCTGCAAAATACAATGGATACAAGGCATATGGTCCTGATGGATGTCAGATGACAGACGATGCTGCAGCCATTGTATATGATGAGATTCAAAAGACAGATATTCTTACCGGAGCAAAGTATATGTCTTTTGCAGAAGGTGTGGAAAAGGGACTTATTAAATTTGTACAGGACGATTGCAAGGAAGCCTTTTATGCAGCAATCGAAGAGCGTCAGGTTCGTCCCGGTCTTGCAAAGGATGCAGGATTAAAGCTTGTGTATTCTCCTTTAAACGGTACAGGCCTTGTACCGGTTACAAAGGTATTAAATGATATTGGAATTACAGATATTACCATTGTGCCGGAGCAGGAATATCCCAACGGATACTTTACCACTTGCTCCTATCCAAACCCTGAGATTTACGAAGCTTTGGAATATGGATTGAAGTTGGCAGAAAAGACAGGGGCTGATTTGATGCTGGCAACAGACCCGGATGCAGACCGTGTGGGAATTGCCATGAAATGTCCGGACGGAAGCTATGAATTGGTTTCCGGAAATGAGATGGGTGTTTTGCTTTTGGATTATATTTGTGCAGGACGCATTGAAAAAGGCACTATGCCCAAAAATCCTGTTGCAGTTATGTCTATTGTATCTACACCTTTGGCAGACAAGGTGGCAGAGCATTATGGCGTAGAGCTTCGTCATGTGCTTACAGGCTTTAAGTGGATTGGTGACCAGATCGCATCTTTAGAGGCAGCAGGTGAAGTGGATCGTTTTATCTTCGGATTCGAGGAAAGCTATGGTTATTTGGCAGGACCTTACGTAAGAGATAAGGATGCGGTTATCGGTTCCATGCTGATTTGCGAAATGGCTGCATACTACAGAAGTATTGGTTCTTCCATTAAACAGCGCTTAGAGGAAATTTATGCTGAATATGGACGTTATTTGAATAAGGTGGACAGCTTTGAATTCCCCGGACTTACCGGTATGGACAAGATGCAGTCTATTATGGATGATTTCAGAAAGAATCCTCCGGCAGAGTTTGGCGGAAAAAAGGTGCTTTCTGTTACGGATTATGCAAAACCGGAAGAAACCGGATTGCCCAAAGCCAATGTTTTAATTTATCAGTTAGAGGATAACGCAACTGTTGTAGTTCGTCCGTCCGGAACGGAGCCAAAGATTAAAACTTACTTTACTACCACAGGAAAGGATTTGGCTGAGGCTACCGCGAAAAAAGATGAGTTGGCAGAGGCCTTAAAGCCAGTGTTTGCCTAGATTTGCGCCATGAAAACATATTTTCAAAAAGTTCAATAGGAAATGTGTAACGGAAATTCATTACAAAATTTGTAAAAATAGCCCAAAATCAAGGCTTTTCGCGGAAAAAATGCCGTAAAAACTTGACACTGTGGGGTAAAACAATTATAAATAGTTTTGTGGTTTGCGCGGTAGGATGCGCAAGACTCAATAATACTTAATATTCCAAAGGGAGGAAATTTTACTATGAACAAGACAGAATTAGTAGCAGCTATGGCTGCAAAGGCTGATCTTTCTAAGAAAGATGCTGAAGCTGCATTAAAGGCTTTCACAGAAGTTGTTGCTGAAGAGCTTAAGAAGGATGAAAAGATTCAGTTAGTTGGATTCGGTACTTTCGAAGTTTCCAAGAGAGCTGCTAGAACAGGACGTAACCCTAGAACAGGCGAGAATATGACAATCGCTGCTTCTAAAGCGCCTAAGTTCAAAGCAGGAAAAGCTTTAAAGGATATCGTTAACAAATAATTCTTGTTGATATGTAATATCTGAGGGCTCAAACCGAGTGTTTGAGCCCTTTCTATTTGAGAAAGAGTGTAAACTATGAGATTGGATAAGTTTTTAAAGGTTTCCCGTTTGATCAAACGTCGTACCGTTGCCAATGAGGCTTGCGATGCGGGACGAGTAATGGTAAACGATAAGGTGGCGAAGGCTTCCGCAAATGTGAAGGCTGGAGATATTATTGAGATTGCCTTTGGAAATAAAACCGTGAAAGTAAGGGTGTTGGACTTGAAGGAAACCACGAAAAAAGACGAAGCAAAAGATTTGTTTGAATATTTATAGAATTATCTGATAATTATTGAAAAAACTCAAAGAAAGTGTTAAGATTTGAGAAAGAACAGCCGATATAGGTTGTGAAACAGTTAATCTGGTGTGTAAATAATATGAGTAAAAAGAAAAACAGCCGAAAGAAACAGAGAGTAAATCGTGTATATTTCGTGTTGATTGCAGGGTTTGTGATTGCCGTTATGGTAATTCAGGTTGCCAGCTTGTATCAAAAGAACGCTGCTTATGCTGCCCAGGAAGCTGAGCTGAAAAGCGAATTGGAATCCCAGCAGGAAAAGCAGGAAGAGCTGGAAAACTACGAGAACTATATTCAATCAGACGAATACAAAGAGAGCGTTGCCCAGAGTAAGTTGGGACTCGTTCATGAAAATGAAATTATCTTTCGTGAAAACGAATAGTCATAAAATGCAAATTAAAACTCGACGAACCGATATCAGTTTTGTGGCAACAGGCCGGAACCTTCAACGGACCCAAGTACCGCAGGATTGATGTCCACGTTCCTCGGGTTTTCTTTTTAATAGAATTGCTATAGAATAAGAATATGTTAAGTGTTTTGGATTTTGTAAATGAACAGAATTTATTGGAAGATGGCGATGGAGTCTTACTGGGCGTTTCCGGTGGGGCGGACTCTGTTTGCCTTCTTTTTCAATTTATGAAGATAATGGAATACATTGACATCCGTCTCCACGTCATTTATGTGGACCATGGAATCCGGGGAGAGGAAAGTTTTGAGGATGGCCGCTTCGTAAAAGCCCTTTGCGATCAGCTGTATATGCCCTATACCCTTATTTCCGTGGATGTGCCCACCTATTGCAAACATATGGGACTTTCTACAGAAGAGGGGGCGAGAAAGCTTCGCTACGAAGCCTTTTTTGAAGAGGCCAGACGGTTGGGGTTAAACAAGATTGCTACGGCTCACAATGCCAATGACAATGCGGAGACCATTTTGTTTCAGATGATTCGGGGCACAGGAGTAAAGGGACTGACCGGTATGGATCCTATTTCCATGCGGGAGGGTTACACTTTGATTCGACCTTTGCTGGAAACCTCCCGGGAGGAGATCGAAGCTTATTTGAATGAGATCGGACAAAGCTATCGAACGGACAGCACAAATCTTACTGATGATTATGCGAGAAATAAAATCCGCCATCAGATTATGCCTCTTATGGAGGAAATCAACCAAAAGGCGGTTGACCATATTAACCAGGCAGGCCGGGCTGTGGGGAAAATCTTTCGAGATGTGGAGGAAGACGCCTTGGATGCGCTGCAAACCATTTCCGGAGAGGAAGGTTTGGATTTGTGGCGCTTGCGACAGATTGAGGAAGGAAAGCGCAGCGAGATTCTTTTGGCTTGGCTGAAAATGCAGGGGGCTGCCCACAATGTGACCAAAGCCCACATTGAAATGTTAAATGAGTTGATTTTCATGGAAGTGGGGAGGGAATATCATTTGCCCCATGGCTTTGTGGTTCGAAACGGTTACACCCATCTGAGACTATTGAAACGGGAAAGTGAGGCAAAAAGAGAACCGGAAGAATCCAGAATTACGGTGCCACTGTTTTCCCAAGAGGAAAGTTACAGTCTTTCTTTGAAGGGTTTGGATGTGAAATTTCGCACCAGAATAGCCGGAGAAAATGAGCAATTACCTACAAAAACCTATGCGAAAGTCTTTGACTATGGTAAAATAAATGGCAGTATGGAGATACGACATCGAAAGGAAGGAGACTATTTGGTAATCCATCCGGATGGGCGTAAAAAACTCCTGCAGGACTATTTTGTAGAAGAAAAGGTCCCGAAAGAAGAAAGAGACTCTGTTTGGATGTTGTGCCAGGGCTCAAAGGTGATTTGGATTTTTGGCATGAGAAACAGTGAAGATTATCGCATTGATGAATATACAAAGAATATACTCGAAGTAGAATATTGGAGGAATTAAAATGGCAGAAACAGTGAAAGAAATGCTTTCGGAAGAAGAACTTACCAAAAGAATTCAGGAATTGGGAGATCAGATTTCCAAGGATTATGAAGGAGAAAGCGTATTTTTGGTTTGCATCTTAAAGGGTGCTGCTTTCTTTGCCTGTGAGCTTGCAAAAAGAATTACCGTACCTGTAACCATCGATTTTATGGCTACTAGCAGTTATGGTTCCGGAACCGTATCCACCGGTGAAGTTCAGATCAAAAAGGATTTGGATTTAGGTGTGGAAGGAAGACATGTAATTATCGTAGAAGACATTATCGACAGTGGTAATACTTTGAATTACTTGTCCGGATTGTTCAAAGACAGAAAAGCAAAAAGTGTACGTATGTGTGCAATGTTAGATAAGCCGGATCGCCGTGAGGTAGATGTGCCCGTAGATTATATTGGATTCACAATTCCGGATGCTTTTGTTGTAGGATACGGACTTGATTATGACCAGAAGTATCGTAACTTGCCCTACATTGGTGTGGTTGAGTTCGATTAAGAATAGGAGTAGAAGTTGAGACGAAGAAGCGGATTTGGGTTTTACTTGCTGTTGATTCTCATCGTGATTTTTCTTTGGTATACCTTTACCGGAAAAACCGCGCCGACTATGAGTACAGCCCAACTAAAAGAGTTTTTGCAAAATGAAACAGTAGAGAAGGTTCGGATTGACCAAAATCTTCAGGTGCCGACCGGTACTCTTACTGTGTACTTAAAGTCGGATGATGATAAACAGCCAACGACTTATACACTTTATGTATCTGATGTAAATGACGCCATTGATTTGATGGAGTCCTATGGATTTGGAAATTACATTATTTATGATGTTCCTCAGGATGGGTGGTTTACAGAAATGCTTCCCATGTTGATTGTTGTGGCAGCACTTTTTGTTTTGTTTATGATTCTGATGAATGGTCAGGCTGCCGGCGGTGGCGGCGGAGCATCCAGTCGAATGATGAACTTTGGAAAATCCAGAGCAAAGATGACCACACAGGAAAACATGAAAATCCGCTTTGATGATGTGGCCGGACTTCAGGAAGAAAAAGAAGAATTGGTGGAAGTGGTGGATTTCTTAAAGGATCCTGCCAAGTACACAAAGGTTGGTGCCCGCATTCCAAAGGGTATGCTTTTGGTGGGCCCTCCTGGAACAGGTAAAACACTTTTGGCTAAGGCAGTTGCTGGGGAAGCCGGTGTTCCCTTCTTTTCTATTTCCGGTTCTGACTTTGTTGAAATGTTCGTAGGTGTAGGTGCATCTCGAGTAAGAGATTTATTTGAAGATGCAAAGAAAAATGCACCTTGTATTGTTTTTATCGATGAGATTGATGCGGTTGCCAGAAAGCGTGGTTCCGGTATGGGCGGTGGCCATGATGAACGTGAGCAGACATTGAACCAGATGTTGGTAGAGATGGACGGCTTTGGCGTAAACGAAGGAATTATCGTTATGGCAGCGACCAACCGTGTGGATATTTTGGATCCTGCTATTATGCGTCCCGGACGTTTTGACCGAAAGGTCTTCGTGGGACGACCGGACGTAAGAGGCCGAGAAGAGATTCTTAAGGTTCATGCAAAGAACAAACCTCTTTCTGATGACGTGGATTTAAAACAGATTGCACAGACCACGGCAGGGTTTACCGGAGCAGATTTGGAAAACCTTTTGAACGAAGCAGCCATTGCTGCCGCAAAAGATAATCGCCGTTTTATTCGTATGAATGATATTAAAAATTCCTTTGTTAAGGTTGGTATTGGTACAGAAAAGCGCAGTAAGATTATTTCCGACAAGGAGAAAAAGATTACGGCTTATCACGAAGCAGGACATGCGATTTTATTCCATGTACTTCCTGATGTGGGACCGGTGTATTCCGTATCCATTATTCCCACAGGACAGGGTGCGGCAGGATATACCATGCCTTTACCTGAAAAGGATGAGATGTTTAATACAAAAGGAAAGATGCTTCAGGAGATTGTTGTTGACTTCGGTGGACGAATTGCAGAAGCTATGATTTTCGGAGATGTAACTACAGGAGCATCTCAGGATATTAAACAGGCGACAGAAACTGCCAGAAGAATGGTTACCACTTACGGCTTTTCGGACAAGATAGGACCGGTGGATTACAACCAGGATGGTGATGAAGTATTCTTGGGCCGTGATTACGGACATGTAAAAGGATACAGTGAAGATGTGGCTTCTTCCATTGATGAAGAGGTTCGTCGTATCATTGATGAATGCTACAAAAAAGCAGAAGATATTTTGAAAGAACACGAAGATGTTCTTCATAAATGTGCCGATTTACTTCTTGAAAAAGAGAAGATTAATCGACAGGAGTTCGAGTCACTTTTTGGAGATGAAGTTATTGTGAAAAGTGAAGGCGTGCTTGAACAGGAGGGTGTTGCTGTAGAGGATTAGTAAAACTGCACAAAAAATAATATATAAATTTAGTAAGTTTGTGCAGACTTAAGATGGTTGGGAGGCTATAATTACATTCGTAAAAACCCCCCAATACATTTTATTTTTACTATCCCCCATAGTAGAAATACCTTCTCCTAAAAAGGCAGCGCGCGAAGCTGTCTTTTTTTCATTTTACAAAGGAGAGTAGTGTTATGAACAGGGAAGCGTTGTTTAGTGACGGAACGGAATATTTTCGTTGTCCCTCCGAACCGAAGGTTGGGGAGGCTGTTACTATTCGCATCCGGGGAGATCATAATGATCCTCTGGAGGTGCATTTGTGCACCAATGAAAGCCGCTATCCCATGGGATATGTAGAAACCAGGGGGATGTTTTCTTATTATCAGGTCAAGATTTCCTTGAAAGATACCCCTATTACCTATTATTTTGAAGTTCGTTGTGGAAATGAAATCTGCTATTACGACAGGTTTGGTGTTTCCGAAGATATTAGAATGCAATACGCCTTTCACATAGTTCCGGGATTTTCTACACCGGATTGGGCCAAAGGGGCGGTAATGTATCAGATTTTGGTGGATCGTTTCTGCGATGGAAATGATGATAATGATGTGGTTGACCACGAGTATCATTACATTACCATGCCGGTACGAAAGATTGAAGACTGGAGTCAGTATCCTGCAGAATTTGATGTGGCAAGCTTCTACGGTGGCGATTTACAGGGAGTGGAATCCAAACTGGATTATCTCCAGGGATTGGGAGTCGAAGTCATATATTTTAATCCGTTGTTTGTTTCTCCTTCCAATCACAAATATGATATTCAGGATTATGATTATATTGATCCCCACTACGGTTGCGTGGTGGAAGATGGTGGGGACATTCTTCCAGAGGGAGATTATGACAACCGTCATGCCACCAAGTACATAAAGAGGGTGACAGATAAAAAGAATCTGGAAGCCTCCAATAAGTACTTTGCTCAGTTGGTGGAAAAGATTCATGCTAGAGGCATGAAGGTGATTTTGGACGGAGTGTTTAACCACTGCGGATCCTTTAATAAATGGCTGGATCGGGAACGTATCTATGAGAATCAGCCGGGCTACGAAGATGGAGCCTATATTTCCGAGACCAGTCCCTATCATGATTTCTTTTATTTCTACGAAAATGAATCGGAGAAATGGCCTTACAACTATACTTATGACGGATGGTGGGGTCACGATACTCTGCCAAAGCTAAATTACGAAGGCAGCAACGATTTGACGGAATATATTTTAAACATCGGACGAAAATGGGTCTCACCTCCATACAATGTGGATGGCTGGAGATTGGATGTAGCCGCGGATTTAGGTCATAGCGAAGAATTTAACCATGAATTCTGGCGAAAGTTCCGGAATGCAGTAAAAGATGCAAATCCCAATGCTGTGATTTTGGCAGAGCATTATGGAGATGCCACATCTTGGCTTCAGGGAGACCAGTGGGATACCATTATGAACTATGATGCGTTTATGGAACCCATTTCCTTTTTCCTAACGGGAATGGAAAAACACTCCGATCGTTTTGAAGATCACGCCATGGGAGATGGCAAGCGATTTGAAATGACGATGCTCCATTGCATGGCTCAGTTTATGACACCGTCTTTGTACTGCGCCATGAATCAGCTGGACAATCACGATCATTCCAGATTCTTGACCCGAACCAATCACAAGGTTGGGCGAGTGGCACAGCTGGGAAGCAAGGCTGCAGAAGAGGATATCAATGTTTCCGTATTAAAACTGGCATCATTGATGCAGATGACATGGCCAGGAGCGCCGACATTGTATTACGGTGATGAGGCCGGAGTGGTTGGATTTACCGATCCGGACAACCGCAGAACGTATCCTTGGGATACTGCAGATAGGGTACTTATCGGATATCACCGAGATGTGATACAACTACATAAGAACAACCAATGTTTAAAAACGGGATCCTTCATCTTCTTATCTACAGGAAGAGATTTTGTTTCCTATGGAAGATTCCTTCCGGAAGAAAAAATCTTAGTAGCGGTGAATTCCGGAGGAAATCTTATGGAAGTGGATATACCGGTTTGGAAATTGGATGTACCGTCATCTGCAGAAATGGAACAGATTTTCATGACCAATGAGTTGGGTTATTCTCTTTTCCCTTTACGCCATTGTGTGGAGGGTGGATATGTGCACTTAAAACTTTTGCCGTATTCGGCATTGGTACTAAGATATAAAAACAACTAAAACGGGAGGGCGTTATGAAAAGTAAGTCAGGGGTTAGTAGAAATACATCAGCAAAAGCTGCTGTAGAAGAGGTACTCTCCGGAGTACAAAATCCAAAAGGTATTTTCTTTTTCTGCGATTATTCAAGATTGGAAGAGATTTCTTCTTTGCTAAAAGAAAAATTTCCCAAGGTGGAATGCATTGGAACGGCAGGAAGATGTTATTACAACGATACCATCAATGACAGTAACATTTTTATGGCAACGGCTTTTATATCAGAATGTGAGGTTTGTGCCGGCGTAATGAAGCATTTGGCTACGGCGCCATTGTCGGATTTAAATAATTTGGACAGAGCACTTTCCTGTGTAAAACCGGGAGTCGATGATACTGTTTGTATGGAACTTTGTACCAATCATGAAGAGCGATTGGTTTCCACTATGAATATTTCCTTAAAGAAATATGGAGTAAGCCTTGTGGGTGGAACTGTGTTTGGACAGCCAGAGGGAAAGGCAGCAAAGGTTAGTGTAAACGGAACACTTTATGAAAATGCCGCAGCCTTTATGGTAATTAAAAATACCGGCGGAAAAGTTCGTATCTACAAAGAAAACATCTATGAAAAGGGTGACTTCCCTACGCACGTTGCAACGAGAGTAAATCGTGCCACCAAGGAATTGGTGCAGTTAGACAATCGTCCGGCAGTAGACGTATATGCTGCTGATACCGGTTTGGCTAGAGACCAGATTATCGGAAACGTATTCCAGCAGCCTTTAGGCCGTGTCCTTGGAGATGATGTTTATATTTGCTCCATGTACGATATTGGAAAAGACGGTTCTTTGGTTAATTACAAACAGTTTGGTGAAAATGATGCGGTTACGATTTTGCAACTTCAGGATTATCGTGAGATTGTAGAACGTACCAAAGATCAGATTCGAGAGGAAAACACCAAGACAGAAACGATGATTTCCTTTAACTGTATCTATCGATACCTGTTATTTGAACAGGAAAGCTATACTTCAGATTACCTATCCTCCATGTCTTTGGTATGTAACAACATGGGTTATGTGGCAGGCGGAGAACAATTCCAACGTCAGCATGTAAACCAGACAATGGTTTGTGCGGTGTTTGAATAAGGAGGTAAGTGATATGTTTGGATTTGGTAAAAAAGAAAGCGTAGCGGAGGAAATGCCAAAGGCAAGAAAAACTCCGGATTATAAAGAGATTTTGAATCCTATGATGGATTCCGGAAATTATATTTACGAGCAGGAAAAAATCCTCCAGGAGCAGGAGCTTGAGACAACATCAGGATTGAATCGTATTCGTGATTCCTTCCAAGCGGTACAGGAACAGTCGCAGAATGCTACAGCGTCCGTAGAGGGATTAAAAGAGCAGTTCAACAGCGTAATTGATATTACCGGACAGTTTGAGGATATTATCAATCGTATGGTTTCAACTGCGGATGAAACTCATGAAAATATGGATAAGATTCGTGCTTCTTCAGGTTCTGTAAATGATACCATCGGTACCATGGAACAGGTATTTGACGAATTCCAAAAGAGTTATGATGATATTTCCGACAAGATTAATGCCATCAACGGTATTGCAAATCAAACAAACCTTTTGGCTTTGAATGCCTCCATTGAGGCAGCAAGAGCCGGTGAGGCAGGCCGTGGTTTTGCCGTAGTAGCAGATCAGGTTACAAAGCTTTCTGTAGAGATTAAAGATATGATTGCGGACATTGGTGTCAGCATGGAGACTTTGACTCAGAATAATGAGAATCTTATGAGCTCCATTGACAGTACCAGAAAAGCAATGGAAGAGTCTATGCATCATATTAACGAAACAGAAGAAATTGTAGAAAACATCAAATCGGTTGCTCAGGAAATCGAAGATGGAAATTCTTCTATGATGGATGTAATTAATACCTGTACCAGTGAGGTGGACGGGGTGGTTGATACCATTACCGGTTCTAAGGTATACTATGACGAAGTGGAAGACAATATTCAGGCGATGTCAGAACAAATCACTCGAAAGGGATTAATCTTCGAGGATTTGAATAATATTCTGGAACAGTATCCGGATTATTTGAAAAAGATTTCCAACAGGATGTAAAGTTATGAGGACAAAAATCCCCTGATCAGAAGCGATCGGGGGATTTTTTTGAAAAAAAGGATGGCTATGAAGAAAAATACAGTGGGCATTTTGGCCCATGTGGATGCAGGAAAGACAACTTTATCGGAAGCGCTTTTGTATCGTTGCGGTACCATTCGAAAACTGGGGCGGGTTGACCATAAGGACAGTTATTTGGATGGGGAGGAAATCGAACGTGCCAGAGGTGTTACCGTCTTTTCCAAACAGGCGCGCTTTTTGTATGAAGATATGGAGGTTACCCTGTTGGATACACCGGGGCATGTGGATTTTTCGGCGGAGATGGAACGTACCTTAAAGGTGTTGGACTACGCTATTTTAGTGATTAGCGGAACTGACGGAGTGCAAAGCCATACGAAGACACTTTGGAAGCTTTTGGATGAGTATAAGGTGCCGGTATTTTTGTTTGTAAACAAAATGGATATTTCTCTTCGTAGCAAAGAAGAAATCATTTCGGAATTAAAGGAAGAGTTGTCAGAGGGATGTGTGGACCTCCATCAGGATGAAGAGGATATTGCCACCTGTCACGAAGACTTATTGGAGATTTATTTGGAAACAGGTCACCTTTCAAGGGAGCAGCTGCGCTTAGGAGTAACGCAGCGGTTTTTGTTCCCTGTTGTTTTTGGCGCGGCGTTGAAAGAGGATGGTGTGGAGGAACTTTTAGATCATCTTTATACCTATTCCACAGAGAAAACCTATGAAGATAGCTTTGGGGCCTTAGTTTATAAAATCGATCGGGATAAAAACGGTGAGCGATTGACTCATGTGAAAATCACAGGAGGAAGCATTTCTGTAAAGGAACTTCTTTCTCACAAAGATGAGGAGAGAGGCAAAGAAAAAATACAAGGTATTCGCCGTTACAACGGAGAAAAGTTTGAAAGTGTCACCACCGTTGACGCAGGAGAAATCTGTACGTTTGTGGGATTGGATAAATCCTATGCCGGAGAAGGCTTCGGAAAGGAAGAGGATGTTTTTGTAACCTATTTGGAACCGGTCTTATCCTACGAAGTGATTCCGCCGGAAGGGGTAGACGGAGGCAAACTTTATCTTAGTTTGAAAGAACTGGGGGAAGAGGATCCTACATTACAGTTAGACTATGTGGAAGAGACAAAAGAAATCCGCATTCAGCTTATGGGACCTTTTCAGCTGGAAGTGTTGCAACAGGAAATCAAGCGCCGGTATGGAGTGCTGGTTACCTTTGGTGTGGGAAAGATTATGTATCGGGAAACCATCTTGGATGAGGTGGAAGGAATCGGTCATTTTGAACCCTTGCGACATTATGCAGAGGTTCATGTGAAGTTGGAACCCATGGAGCGGGGCGGCGGCATATCGGTGGACAATGTATGCTCTACCGACGTCCTTGGAAAAAACTATCAGCAGCAGGTGTTATCCGTTTTGGAACATCGAAGACATGTGGGAGTTCTTACCGGTTCCACCTTAACGGATGTGAAGATTACTCTTCTTTCCGGAAAGAGTCATACCAAGCACACGGAAGGGGGAGATTTTTCTCAAGCCACCCGACGGGCGGTACGACAGGGATTAATGAAGGCTACCAGTGTTTTGCTAGAGCCGTATTATGCCATGGAGCTTACCATTCCATCCCAAATGGTGGGACGGGCTATGACGGATTTGGACCGTATGGAAGGAAAAATTAATCCGCCGGAAATCCTGGGAGATACCGCTGTTTTACGGGGAAAGGTTCCGGTGTCTACTTCCATGGATTATGCAACAGAGGTAGCATCTTATACCGGAGGCTTGGGACAACTTTCCCTTTCGTCCGCAGGATATGATATCTGTCATAATGCCGAGGAGATTATCCGTCAAAAAGACTATCGTCCCGAGGAGGATAAGAGACATCCTACCGGCTCAGTATTTTGCTCCGGAGGGGTGGGATATGTGGTGCCTGCTTCTCAGGTGGAAGAAAAAATGCATCTTCCCTATGCCCTTCATCAAGAGGATGCTCCAAAGGATGAGTTTTATATTCCGCCCATACAAAAAGAAATTAATGATAAAAAGAACAAAAAAGTGTATGATGGATATGGTGGTTTGACATCAGATTTAGAAGAAATCTTCGTACGGGAATTTGGACCGATTCGCAGTCCGATTTCCTACAGCAAACCGGTAGTGCGGGATTACAATCAAAAGGAGTCCAAAGCCTACAAGCCGAGAAAATTTGAAAAGAGAAAACGCTACATTCTGGTAGACGGATACAATGTTATTTTTGCATGGGAGTATTTAAATGATTTGGCAAAAATGGATTTGTCCGCGGCCAGAGGAAAGCTTATGGATATTTTATGTGACTACCAGGGATATGTGGGAGATGACGTGATTGTTGTTTTCGATGCCTATCGGGTAAAGGGTAATCCAGGAAGTTCAGATAAATATCACAATATATATGTGGTGTATACAAAAGAGGCTCAGACAGCGGACGCTTATATAGAGCGGGCTGTTCATGAGATGATACCGAAGCACGATATTACTGTAGTGACTTCAGATGGTGCGGAACAGGTGATTGTAGCCGGTGCAGGAGCGCTTCGGATTTCCTCTAGAGAGTTTTATGAAGAAGTAAAGAGGGTTAAATCAGAGGGGATATTGAACCAGTAGACAGGAAGGAATTTATATGAAACTGATACATGTGGCAGACTTGCATTTAGATTCCAAAATGGAAAGCAATCTGACTTCGGAAAAAGCAAGACTTCGTCGGGAAGAATTGTTGGATCGTTTTTGTGAATTGGTGTATTACGCTGAGAAAAACGGAATCAGCGGTATTTTGATTGCCGGAGATTTGTTTGATAAGACCCATATTCGCAAGGCTGCAAGAAATAGAGTCTTGGATGAAATCAAAGAGCATCCGGATATTACTTTTTTCTATTTACAGGGAAATCATGACCGTAGTGATTTCCTTCAGAATGTAAAACCCAAAGACAGTCCCAATCTAAAACTTTTTGATAAGGATCAGTGGATTTCCTATGACTTTGGAGAGGCTGTAATTACAGGAAGAGAGATTACGCCGGACAATTCCAAAACCTTTGCCATGAATTTGGTTTTGGACCAGGCTAATTGTAATATTGTCATGCTTCACGGTCAGGAATCGGACTATGAAGGAAAGGATAAAACAGAAATCATTCCCTTAGGGGAACTTCGAGGTAAGCATATTGATTATCTTGCCTTAGGTCATATTCATTCCTACAAAAAAGAGCGATTGGATGACCGAGGAGAGTATTGCTACAGTGGTTGCTTGGAGGGAAGAGGCTTTGATGAATGTGGTTCGAAAGGTTTTGTCCTTTTGGATGTAGAGGATGGCACAGTGACTTCGGAGTTTGTGCCTTTTGCGAAACGCCATTTTCATGAAGTGGTGGCTGACCTTACGGAAGAGGATGAAATGCCCTCTGTTTTGGCGAAGCTTCGTGAACAGTTAGAAAACATCCCCGAAGAAGATTTTGTAAAGATTGTATTAAACGGATATACCCATGTGGATTTTGATGTAGATGTGAATCGAATTCTTAGGGAGTTCGGGGAGAAGTTTTTCTTTGTAAAGGTTTATGACAAATCCACCATAAAGGTACATTACGAAGACTATTTAAACGACAAATCTTTAAAGGGTGAGTTTGTTCGTTTAATGGAAAAACAGGAAATGGAAGAAGATAAAAAAGGACTGATTGTAGAAATCGGTATGAAAGCATTAATGGGGGAGGAATTATAAATGTTACGATTAATCTCCTGTTATGTGACAGGTTTCGGAAGACTAGAAAACTTCGAATTTCAATTTAACGATGGACTGAATACCGTCTTAGAAGAAAACGGTTGGGGAAAGACAACCTTTTGTGTATTTTTGAAATCCATGTTTTACGGTATGGAGTACAAAAGAGGAAAATCCTTAACGGAACGAAAGCATTATCTCCCCTGGTCAGGGGCAGTCTATGGCGGAAATCTTGTTTTTGAAAAAGACGACAAGCGTTACCGAATTGAACGAACTTTTGGCGCAAAGGATAAAGATGATACGTTCTGCCTTATGGATTTGGATACGGAAAAAGAGTCCTTTGATTATACGGAGAACATCGGTGAGGAACTCTTTGAGGTAGATCGGGAGTCCTTTGAGAAGAGTCTCTTTTCTCCCCAGGAAGAAATTAAAACTTCCATGACGGACAGCTTAAATGCGAAGATGGGTGATTTATCTGCGGCCAAAGATGATATGAACAACTTCGATGTGGCCATTGCCAAAATCGAAGAGGCGAAGAAGGAATACTCGCAGAGAAGTCAGGTGAACCCTGGTAAATTAATGCGGGTGCAAAGCGAGATTTCCCAGTGTAGAGAAATGGTAGAGGTTTTGCCGGTAAAGCTGGAGGCTTATGATCTTCAGGGGAAACTTTTGCAGGACAAAAATCATCAGCTTTTAAAATTAAAAGAAGAACGTACGAAGATTGCAGACCGTATTGCAGCTCAGAGTAAACGGGAACAGGAAATCGGAGCGCTAAAGGCAAAAAGGGAAAGTCTGAAAAAAAGCAAAGAGGAACTGGCCCAGTTAGATGACTTTTTTGCAAAAGGGATTCCGGAGGCAGAAGAGATTTCCGATATTCAGGAAAAACAAAATTCCCTTCATGGAATTTTGGGTAGATTTGAATCCGTGCATTCTTTGTTGCCTTCTAAAGCGGATGAAGGAAAGCTAAATGAAATGTTTCGAGACCATGAGGTGACGGAAGATCAGCTGGATGCCTGGGATGAACAGGCGCAGCGCATGAAGGAACTTCGGGTACAGGGCGAGCATAATCAGATGCCGGAAGAGGAAAAGACAAAACTTTCGGAGTTGAAGTATTACTTTTCAAAGAAGGTTCCTTCTGAGGAAGAACTTTCTGCTGTGTCGGAACAGGTGACATCCTTGGTTCGTGCGGATGCAGAGTTGTCTGTGCGTGAAAAACAGTATCAGACACTTCTTGCAGAAAAAGAAGTTTTGGAAAAAAGTGAAAAGGGAAAAGAAAGAGGCGCCGGTTTGGTGTGGCTATTTTTCCTTTTAGGCGTGGTTTGTATTGTTGGTGGCGTGGTATTTACCTATTATATTCACGAAGACATCAGTCTTATGGTGGCTACAGCATTTTATGTGGCTGGTATCGTTTTGGAACTGGTGGTATTCGTTCAGATGCTCCACCGAAGAACCAGACATACCACGAGACGTCAGGGATTGGATGAGCAGCTGGCAGAGGCATTGGAAGAATTGGAAGAATCCAGACAGTTACGAGATGACATAAATGACAGCTGTAAGGAATTTTTATCCGGTTATCTGGTAACCCCTACAGAAAGTATGCGGGATATGATCCGGGAAATTCAGGACAAGACCTTGCTTTATAACCAGCTTTTGGAAGAGGAGAAAAAATACAACGAGCAAAACTCCGAAAGCTTGGAAGAGTTGTCGGAACTTCAGCTGAGTATGTATACCGCTCTTTCCCACTATGCTACGGTGAGCAATATGAATTTGTATGAAGATCATTGCGAAATGGAATTGTTGCACCGCTTGCATAACGATTACCGAACCTACAAAGAATATAAAGAAAACAAAAAGATAGAAAAAGAGCTTCGGGAACAAAAGGAATTCTTAGAAGAAGAAATCAATGGATTCTTGGAGCGATTCCCGGTGATTGAAGAGGAAGAAAATCGTCTTACAGGAATTGAACACAATCTTCGCTCTTACCAGCGCTTGAGTGAACAGGTGGAGGCTTTGGAGCAGGAATTGGAAGCGATGAAAGAGGTTTCCGATTTGCCGGAGGATGAGGCTTCCATAGAGCAGCTTCAGGCAACGCAGCAGGAGATGGAAGCTCAGTCGGATTTACTAAACGAGCAGTTGGTCCGGGACAATGAAGAATTAAATCGTATCTCTGAGGAAATTGAAGCTTGTGAAGATGCCAAGGAACGATTGGAAGGATTGCTGGAAGAGGAATCCGAGATCAAAGAGAAGATTGAAATCTATGAGCTGTCTGCAAAATACTTGCAGCAGGCGAAGGATAATTTCTTAAGTAAATATATGGGACCTTTGCGAAAGGGATTGCGACATTATTTGTCTATGATATACGATGAGGAATCCAGTTTCCTTTTGGCGAAAAACTTCTCTTTGGATATGGACTTAAAAGTACATTACAATTTCCAGGGAAGTACAAAAGAAGAAGGGTATTTGTCTGCGGGATATAAAGACTTGGTTGCTTTTTGTTCTCGATTGGCATTGATCGATGCTTTGTATTTGGAAGAGAAGCCTATACTGATATTGGATGATCCCTTCACAGATTTAGATAATGAAAAGATAAAAGAGTCACTTTCTCTTTTAAAAGAAATCGCAAGAGACCGACAGGTGTTATACTTTACCTGTCATAAAAGTAGAATGGTGTAAATGTATAAACTTGTATACAAAGACCGTGTACTGTATTAAGTACACGGTTTTTTATTTACAATTGAGAATTATTGTGATAAATTTAACAAGCAATGAAAACGTTAGGGCTTCCTAACTCCATAAGTTGCAAAAGACACCATTTCAGGAAAATGGTGTTGACAGAAAAGTTACCACAATATATAGTATAGATGTTTGCGGTTAAACGCAAATGTTGTATGATGAAAGGAGATATTATGGCATCAGCAGAAACAGCCGCAACCCTAGCGGCAACAAAGCCTCAGTGGCATGATTTCAGAGGAACGAAGTGGAAAACAGAAGTAAACGTAAAGAACTTCGTAAAACACAACTACACTCCTTTTGACGGAGACAAATCCTTCTTGGAAGGTTCTACTGCAAACACAGATGAATTGTGGGGAGCACTTCAGAAGTTACAGAAGGAAGAACGTGCAAAAGGCGGCGTATTGGATATGGATACCGATGTAGTATCCTCTTTGACCAGTCATGGCCCCGGTTATATTGATGAAGCATTAAAAGATAAGGAAGTAATCGTTGGTCTTCAGACAGATAAGCCCTTAAAGAGAGCTTTCATGCCTTACGGCGGAATCAAAATGGCAGAGGAATCCTGTGAAATGTACGGATACAAACCCAATCCGGAATTTCATAAGATCTTTACCGAATACCATAAAACACATAACCAGGCAGTTTTTGATGCTTATACACCGGAAATGAGAATTGCTCGTCGTAACAAGATTATGACAGGTCTTCCGGATACATACGGAAGAGGACGTATCGTTGGCGATTATCGACGTGTCGCTTTATACGGTATTGACTTCTTGATTGAAGAAAAAGAAAAAGACTTCGCCCGTTGCGGAAACGGAACCATGACAGAAGAAGTGGTACGTACCCGTTTGGAAGTTAGAGAGCAGATCAATGCATTAAAGGGAATGAAGGAAATGGCAAAGCTTTACGGATTTGACATCTCCCGTCCTGCAGAAAATGCAAAGGAAGCTACCCAGTGGTTATACTTTGGATATCTTGCAGCTATTAAGACACAGAACGGTGCAGCAATGTCCGTAGGACGTGTTTCTACCTTCCTTGATATTTACTTTGAAAGAGATTTGAAGGCCGGCATTATTACAGAAAAAGAAGCTCAGGAAATCATCGATCATTTCTGTATGAAGCTTCGTATGGTTAAATTTGCCCGTATTCAGTCATACAATGAATTATTCACAGGCGATCCCGTTTGGGCTACCTTGGAAGTAGGTGGACTTGGAAATGACGGACGTCATATGGTAACAAAGAACGACTATCGTTTCTTACATACATTGGAAACCATGGGACCTGCTCCTGAACCCAACCTTACCGTACTTTACTCTAAGAGACTTCCTAAGTCCTTCAGAGATTATGCTGCAGAGATTTCTATTAAGACATCTTCTATCCAGTATGAAAATGATGATGTTATGCGTCCGGTTTGGGGCGATGACTACAGCATTTGCTGCTGTGTATCTGCTACAGAGACTGGTAAGGAAATGCAGTTCTTCGGTGCTCGTGCAAACCTTGCAAAATGTTTGCTTTACGCTATCAACGGTGGTGTTGACGTGAAGTCCGGAGACCAGGTTGGACCTAAGTATCAGAGAATTACTTCAGAGTACTTGGATTATGATGAAGTAATGGAAAAATATGACAAGATGATGGA
Source organism: Lachnospiraceae bacterium (assembly GCA_024694625.1). Classification (GTDB taxonomy): domain Bacteria; phylum Bacillota; class Clostridia; order Lachnospirales; family Lachnospiraceae; genus JAILEN01. The sequence goes on from JAILJP010000004.1 coordinate 33,982, forward strand.
TTGGTTGGCAGAACTTTATGTTAACACTTTGAATTTGATCCATATCATGCATGATAAATACTACTATGAAGCAGCTGAGATGGCATTAATCGATACAGATGTACGTCGTACATTTGCTACCGGTATTGCAGGTTTCTCTCATGTAGTAGATTCACTTTCTGCTATTAAGTATGCAAAGGTTAAATGTGTTCGTGATCCTGAAACAGATTTGGTTGTAGAATACCAGACTGAGGGAGATTTCCCGAAATATGGTAACGATGATGATAGAGCGGATGACATTGCAGTATGGTTATTAAAGACTTTCATGAACAAGTTAAAACAGTATCCTACTTATCGTGATTCTGAGCCTACCACATCAATCCTTACAATTACTTCAAACGTAGTATATGGTAAGGCT
>JAILJP010000093.1 GCA_024694625.1 Lachnospiraceae bacterium
CACAAGGAAAATATTTCCGTTGGGAATGTATTCTGTCTTTCCACTTTCTGCATTGATATAGGTTTCTCCCGAAGATTGTACCACCCATTGCCCCATTAAGGAACCGCCAATCATAGGAATTAATACAAAAAACAAAATCCAAATTCCTTCATACTGACCTCTGGAATCTGCAGGATACAACTGCTTTGCCCAAACTTTCATCGTCTGCAAGAAAGCGATATATCCCATACCCAATACAAAGATACCGAAAAACAAACGGAAATTTGTTGGAGCAAAAATAACGGAAGGATCCACCATTTCCGGCTTCACCGGAAATAGGATAAGTAACCCGATGACATTGGTAACCACTGCACACAATGCAATGGAAATATGTTTATTGGAATTCAAAAGTTTTGATACCGGAATCGCTGTCAGCATGGACAGTACGAGAGGAACCGCTTCCACAATTCCCATTTTGTCAGCGGTAAACCCTATATAATAAATCAAGTAATTTCCAATATAAGCAAAATAGGTATTAAATCCTATAAAAAATATTGCTAAAGCAATATGTACGCATACCAATTCTTTCTGCTTAAAAAATCCCTTAAAGTCAAAAACTGAAACAAACTGTTCCCAAAAGCCTCCTCTCTTGGAGGGTGAAATCACCCCATCCTCTCCAATTGCAAAAAAGGAAAAAATACCAAATAGGATGACAGCCAAACCAATCACTAAAAACAGTCGCATATAATTGTCATCACTACCAATTAATAAACCACCAACAACAGTTCCAAGGATGGTTCCAATCACAGGCTGAGTCGCTAAGGATGCTCCGATTTGTCCTTTGTTTTCATCCGTCATAATATCATTGCACCATGCATTATAGGCAGCATCATTGGCCATAGAGCCAAAGAAACTCATAACTGTATCTGCCAAAACCACGGAAATCGCGACGAATAAAAATACGTCCTTGCTAATGAATTCTGTTAAACCAAAAATAATGGTAAAGATTCCCCAAAGAATATATCCAAGAGAAATAAAGACTTTTCTTTTTCCGATACGATCCGACCAAGTACCAAAAAAGAAAGTAGAAAAGGTAGTAGCCGCAGCAGAACAGATTAACATTCCAGTTATGATTCCCGGAAACTTTCCAATTCTGGCATACACAAAGGTATTAAACCAGGAATTTTCAATGTTCCAACAGATTTGCGCTACCAAACCAAGTCCCCAAATTAGAGACCACATACGAAGTTTTGATGTCCTCTTACTCATGTTCCAATCCCCCTAACATCGGTAATATATGAAGATTTTCCCCAAAATCCTTCATAGACCATATATTTATAAACATTATTTTATCATATTCCACTTATACTTCTATGCATTCATTATAAATTCCTTTTTATATAACAAAAAAACCTGAAGAAAAATCTTCAGGTTTTTGACATAACAAGTGCCCAGTCTCGGAATCGAACCAAGGACACGAGGATTTTCAGTCCTCTGCTCTACCAACTGAGCTAACTGGGCATGTTACTAAATTGCGGGAATAGGATTTGAACCTATGACCTCCGGGTTATGAGCCCGGCGAGCTTCCAGACTGCTCCATCCCGCGATATTCAATTAAATCCTATAAAAGGAAATGGGTGGTGGTGGATTCGAACCACCGAAGCAAATGCAGCAGATTTACAGTCTGTCCCCTTTGGCCACTCGGGAAACCACCCATAACAATATAAAATTGTCAAAGCCGATGATCGGACTCGAACCGATAACCTGCTGATTACAAATCAGCTGCTCTGCCAATTGAGCCACATCGGCATAAAACACTAAAAAAAAGAACGACCCGAGCGGGGCTCGAACCCGCGACCTCCGCCGTGACAGGGCGGCGCTCTAACCAGCTGAGCCACCGGGCCATGTTCATGTACCTTCAAAACTTCATATTGATAAATATCCGTTCGCTTAAATTGCTCTCTTGTTCTCCGAAAACATCCACTGAATGTTTTCTACGCACAACTTCGACCCTTTAAATTTTCATCTTCGTCTTCGACTCGATGAAAGATTTGGTCTCACTTGAAAAAAGCCTTCGATCGATTAGTGACAGTCAGCTGAACATGTTACCATGCTTACACCTCTGCCCTATCAACCTTGTAGTCTTCAAGGGATCTTATGTCCTTATAGGACGGGATATCTCATCTTGAGGGGGGCTTCCC
>JAILJP010000011.1 GCA_024694625.1 Lachnospiraceae bacterium
GGACGAAAAAGATTTTCGGCTACAGCTGCTGCTGTGGCATTGGCACTTGTATTTACTTCTGTTTCTGCCATTGCAGCCTGGAAGTATTTGTCTGCAGATGAAGTTGCAAAAAAAGCAGGAGATTCTAAACTTGCGCAGACCCTGGAAAAAGAAAATTTATGGACGGATCGTGTGGTAGAGTCTTTTGATGGATATGATATTTCTCTGATGGGGCTGGTATCAGGAAAGAACCTATCGGAGTATCTGACTGTGGATGATGGAGAGGTATTGGATGATTGTACTTACGCTGTAGTAGCCATTGCAAAAAGTGACGGTACACCAATGCCGGATGTATCCGATGAGGATTATGGTAAAGAGGACTTTCTGGTTTCTCCTTACATAGAAGGATATGATCCTTCCGTAGTGAATATTTTCTCCCTGGGAGGCGGAGGATATTCTGCTATCGTGGAAGATGGTATTATGTATCGCATTATGGAGGTGGAAAATATTGAATGTTTTGCAGACCATAATATTTATCTTGGGGTTTCAGATGGAACATTTTATAACCCAGAAGCATTTCATTATGATGAATCTACCGGGAAGATTTCCAGAGACAAATCTTATGACGGTGTAAATGCCTTGTTTGCGCTTCCTTTTGATGCTTCAAAGGCAGATGATGCTAAGGCAAAGAGCATAATTGAAGGAATCCTTTCAAAAGATGGAGATACTGATGAAATAGTAGAAGATGGTGAATCAGAAGAGATTGCTGCTTTTATGGAAAAGCTTACTCCTGAAAATATTGATTCCTATGCTACGCCTATAGAATCCACGAAAATGATTTGTATACCGGATGAGGAAGGAATCTATGATTATTCCTATGATTTAAATGATCTTTCCGGATCCGGAAGTGGAAACATAAAAAATATGTTCCCTGATGGAAAGACAGGAATGAGTAATAATATTGAGTATTTTTCCTTCGGAGATGGAATAGAAGATATCTACATTGAAACTCATACATTGAACGAGGATGGTACCGTTACCTACGAATTATACGAACCTATTTTAAAATAAGATTTAGAGGTGAGAATCATATTTGGTTCTCACCTCTTTTTTATTTGTATATAAAACTAAAATATGGTAAAATACGCTTCGTGTGTGAGTGATTAGAAACCATAAGGAGTATATTATGAGTAAGGTAGCAATTTTAACCGATACAAATAGTGGAATCACCCCAAGTGAACAGGAAAGATTAGGCATTTATGTTATTCCAATGCCTTTTTATATTGACGACAAATTGTTTTATGAATTTGTTGATTTAAGTCAGAATGATTTTTATCACATGTTGGAAAATGATTGTCAGATTACCACGTCCATGCCCTCAGCAGGAGATGTAATGGATAAGTGGGATGAACTTTTGGAAGACTACGATGAGGTTGTTTATATTCCTATGTCATCCGGACTTTCAAGCTCATGTCAGACTGCCATTATGCTTTCTGATGATTACGACGGAAAAGTACAGGTTGTAGATAATCAAAGAATTTCCGTTACTATGAGACTTGCAGCTTTGGAAGCAAAGAAGTTAGCGGACGAAGGAAAAACTGCTCTTGAGATTAAAGAATATTTGGAAGAGCATAAAAAAGAGTCCACCATCTACATCACGGTGGATACTTTGAAATATTTGAAAAAAGGTGGCCGTTTGACTCCTGCAGTAGCAGCAATCGGAACACTTTTACATATCAAACCTGTATTACAGATTCAGGGTGAAAAATTGGATACTTTTTCAAAAGCACGTACTATGAAGCAGGCAAAGCAGGTAATGTTGGATGCGATTGAAAAAGACTTAAAGGAACGCTTTATGGATCCGGAAGGAAAAGAGTATGTCATTTCTATTGCACATACTGACAATCTGGAAGAGGCTGAAATCTTCAAAAAAGAAGCGGAAGAGCGTTTCCCCAATCATGTGGTTGAGATTAATCCATTGGCACTTTCAATCAGTTGCCATATTGGACCGGGGTCTTTGGCCATTACCGCGACAAAATCCATTGTGGATAATATCTAATATTTAGAATAAAAAGCGGAAAGCTTAGGAGGAAAGAGAAAAATGATTAAGGCTGTTGTTGGCGCAAACTGGGGCGATGAAGGTAAAGGTAAGATTACCGATATGCTTGCTGAAAAAGCGGACTATATTGTACGCTTTCAAGGTGGAGCAAATGCAGGTCATACCATTGTAAATGACTATGGTAAATTTGCACTTCATACATTACCTTCCGGTGTGTTTTATAATCATACTACAAGTGTGATTGGAAACGGTGTTGCTTTAAATATTCCCATTTTGTTCAATGAGATTAAATCCATTACAGACAAAGGAGTCCCGAAACCGAAGATTGCGGTTTCCAACCGTGCACAGATTGTAATGCCTTATCATATTTTGTTTGATCAGTATGAAGAGGAAAGACTTGGAAAAGCATCCTTTGGTTCTACCAAATCAGGAATTGCTCCTTTTTATTCTGATAAATATGCGAAAATCGGTTTTCAGGTTTCTGAATTATTTGATGATGAACTCTTAAAGGAAAAGATTCCTAGAGTATGTGCACAAAAGAATGTGTTGTTAGAGCATTTATATCATAAACCTGCCATCGATGAGGAAGAACTTTTAAATACATTGCATGAGTACAGAGATATGATTGCACCCTATGTATGTGATGTTTCTTTGATGTTGGATAAAGCCTTAAAAGAAGGAAAGACCGTTTTGTTGGAAGGTCAGCTTGGAACCTTAAAGGATCCGGATCACGGAATTTATCCTATGGTTACCTCTTCTTCCACATTGGCAGCTTACGGTGCCATTGGTGCCGGTGTAGCACCTTATGAAATTAAGCAGATTGTTACTGTATGTAAGGCTTATTCTTCAGCTGTTGGTGCAGGAGCATTTGTTTCTGAAATCTTTGGAGATGAAGCAGACGAACTTCGTCGCCGCGGTGGTGACGGTGGTGAGTTTGGTGCAACTACAGGACGCCCCAGACGTATGGGATGGTTTGACTGTGTTGCGTCTAAATACGGTTGCCGTATGCAGGGTACTACGGATGTGGCATTTACCGTTTTGGATGTTTTAGGATATTTGGATGAGATTCCTGTATGCGTGGGCTATGAAATTGATGGTGAAGTTACCACAGATTTCCCGGTTACCCATCTTTTGGAAAAGGCGAAACCGGTATTGAAAACCTTACCCGGATGGAAAGAAGACATTCGTGGTATTAAAAACTTTGAAGACTTGCCCGAAAACTGCAGACATTACGTTGAATTTATTGAAGAACAGATTGGATATCCCATTACTATGGTTTCCAATGGACCAGGAAGAAACGATATTATTTATCGTAAATCACCTTTATCAAAATAATGACAGTGAAAGGCACCTCGAAAGAGGTGCTTTTTATATGTTCACAAATTGAACACATTTGATACATATTCACGTCACAAATAAGGACTAGAATAGATGTTGCGTGTATAAAGAATATAGGAGGAACTCGTTTTGATTGAAGTAAAACATCTTTCAAAAAATTACGGTAATCATACCGCTTTAAAGGATTTGACCTTTAAGGTTGAGCCCGGAAAAATTTACGGACTTTTAGGCCCTAACGGTGCGGGAAAGTCCACAACCATGAATATTATGACCGGTTATATTGCTCCTTCCGGAGGAACTGTAACAGTGGATGGTTTTGATATTTTAAAAGATGCCAAAAAGGCAAAAAAAAGAATCGGCTACTTGCCGGAACTTCCACCTTTGTATCAGGATATGACGGTGAAAGAGTACTTAAATTTCGTTTGCGATTTAAAAGGCGTTAAGAAGGCCGAGAAAGGAAGCGAAATTAAAAATGCTTTGGAAAAAACCCAGACAACGGATGTAAGCAATCGTTTGATTCGTAACCTTTCAAAGGGTTATAAACAGCGTGTGGGAATTGCTCAGGCAATTATCGGTTCTCCCGAAACGATTATTTTAGATGAGCCTACAGTAGGCTTGGATCCTTTACAGATTACGGAGATTCGTCAGTTGATTCGTGATTTGGGAAAGAACCATACGGTAATTTTAAGTTCACATATTTTGTCAGAAATCAGTGAAGTTTGTGATCATGTCTTTATTATTGCCAACGGAAAGTTGGTATTAAGCGAGGCAACATCCAATCTTTCTTATCATATTAAGGCGTCTCAGCAGTTGGAAATTGAAGCAAAAGGCGATAAGGAAACCTGCAAAAAGGTACTGTCTGAACTTCGTGTTGTTGACAGTGTTGAGGTATCCGCAAAAGCGGAAAAAGATATGCTGGAGGTTTTGGTTACCGCAAAAGGAAACGAAGATGTTCGTGAAGCGGTATCTATGGCTTTGAGTCAAAACGGTATTTCCATTTTTGGAATGAAAGAGATTGGTCAGTCCTTGGAAGACTTATTTATTGAAATGACACAAAATGAAGCAACAAGCTTTGAGAATGAGGAGGATAAATAGGAATGCTAGCAATTTTTAAAAGAGAGTTTAAATCCTTATTCCAAAATGTAATCGGATGGTTGTTCGTAGGTGTATTGTTGGCTTTATACGGCCTCTACTTTACGGTATATAACTTAACGGGGGCGTATCCCACTATTTCCTATACCGTTCACGGAATCGTATTTGTTGTTTTGATCGCGGTTCCCATTTTGACCATGCGTGTATTGGCAGAAGAGAGAAAGAATAAAACAGACCAGCTTTTACTTACCGCGCCGGTTTCTGTTTTTAAAATCGTATTTGGAAAGTTTTTGGCCTTGGCTGCCACCTTTAGTATTGTCGTTTTGGTGATTTGCGTATCGCCTTTGATTATGTCCAGATACGGGACAGTAGATTTTGTACAAAACTATATTGCTGTTTTGGGCTTTTGGCTCTACGGCTTGGTTTGTATCTCTGTTGGACTTTTTATTTCATCTTTGTTTGAAAGTCAGATTTTGGCGGCAATCATTTCCTTTGCTGCTTTGTTTGTAGGGTATATGATGAGCTCTGTGGTAGAAGCTTTGTCTTTGCCTAGCTTACTGTCTAAAATCTTAAACTGCTATGATTTTATGACACCCTTATCCAACTTCTTAAGCGGTGATTTTGAAGTTACGGATTTGATTTATTATGTATCAATTATTGCATTGATGATTTTTTTAACAACACAGGTGATTTTAAAGAGACGTTGGAGTGTAAGTGCTTCAAAAGTTTCCTTTACCGTATTTTCTACTTCCGGAATTGTCCTTGGGATTGTAGCATGTGTTCTTTTGAATGTGGCAGCTACTTATATTCCGGAAAAATATACCACCATTGATGTAACCTCACAAAAACTTTATTCTCTTACCGATGATACAAAAGAGTATTTAAAGAGCTTAGAAGAGGATATTACGGTGTATGTGGTTGGAGAAGAATCTTCTGTAGATGAAGTGGTTGTAAAGATGCTTAGCAATTACAAAGATGCTTCCAACCATATTTCTGTAGAATATGTGGATACGGAATCCAATCCTACCTTTACCTCAAATTATACGGAATCTGATTTGAGTACAGGAAGTTTGATCGTAGTATGTGGAGACGTTTCCAAAGTGGTAAGCTACGATGATATGTATGAGTATTCTGTGGATTATACGACTTATACCCAGTCTGTTTCCGGATATGACGGAGAAGGCCTTTTGACCAGTGCATTACAATACGTAACTGCAGATTCCCTTCCGGTTGTATATCAGTTGGAAGGACATGATGAGACCGCTTTGTCCTCAGGTTATTCCGATGTGGTATCCAAGGCAAATATGACATTGGAAACTTTGAATCTTTTAACAGTGGATGCCATTCCCGATGATTGTTCCGCTTTGATTATTCATGCTCCTCAGACTGATTTTTCCGAAGATGATGTGGCGAAGGTTTTGGCCTATATGGAAAATGGCGGAGATGTATTTTTGACATTGGACTTTAAGAGCATTTCCAATATGACAAATCTTTCAAAGATTTTGGAAGCTTACAGTGTCAGTGTAAATGACGGTATGATTGCCGATATGGACAGAAGCTATTATTATCAGCTTCCTTATTTCCTTCTTCCTACGGTAGAAACTACGGAAGCAACGGAAAATGTATCCGGTAATATGTCAGTGTTGGCTCCTTATGCACTAAGCCTTTCTTATCCGGAAGATGCAGATGTATATACCTATACGCCTTTGTTGTCTACTTCTGAAAGTGCTGTATTAAAACAGGGTGTAACGGAAGATACTGTGGCAGCCATTTCAGATGCTTCTTCGGTTACAAAAGAAGAGGAAGACGTGGAAGGAAGCTATACCCTTGGACTTTTGGTAAATACCGATAACGGAGGAAACTTCTTTGTTTACGGTTCCAGCTATTTGTTTACGGATTCCGCAAACCAGTATGTATCCGGAAGAAATGCGAAACTCTTTACCGACAATTTAAATGTGATGACAGAAGATGAAAATAGCTCTTCTGACGCAGTTGTTGTTGCATCAAAGAGCTATGAACAGGAATACCTTACCACTACAGCAAATGCAGTGTTGGTATTTGGTATTTTGTTTGGTATTGCAATTCCTTTAATTGCCATTTTGTTCGGTATTGTGATCTGGTTCCTTCGAAGAAGAAGATAATCGAATAAAAATACCGATGATCCAAATGCCTGCGGGAATAATAATGGTGGCGCAAATAGAAGCCCCTAAAAGCCGCAGTGTATTTGGATTATCTATTATGGCAAAAACAAAGGTCATGACGTAGAGTCCTACCAATAATACAATACCGAGTATTGCAAGTATTTGTTTTGCTTTTTTCATAGAAAATCCTTTCCGATTCAATCAAGTTTTACGTTGAATCTTGTATACTATTTTGCTATACTTTATGAGGATTTTCAATCCAAATTCATGAAGAAAAGGAATAGAATTATGGCTTTATTAGAAGAATGGACCAAAGTTGCTTATAACGATAAAACAGATCGTAATACAATTACGAAATTTTGGAATGATTATTTCTTAAAAGAAAAGAGTGTATACGAAGTTCTTTTGGAAAACCCCGATGAAGAAGTTCAGGGAAGTGTAAAGGACTTGGCTTCAAGATTTGGCATCACCGTTATGGAAATGACCGGATTCTTGGATGGAATCAATGACTCTTTGGTAGAGAAAAATCCTATTGATACCATGGAAGAAGATACTGTTGTTTCTTTGAAATTCGACAAAGAGTCCCTTTACAAAAACATGGTAGCAGCAGGTGCTGATTGGTTGTATGAACTTCCTCAGTGGGATAAGATTTATGATAAGGCAAAACAGCGTGAACTTTATCTTGAAGAAAAGAAGTCTCATACCGTTCATGTTGGAAAGAAAGTTGGACGTAACGATCCCTGTCCTTGCGGAAGCGGAAAGAAGTATAAATTCTGCTGTGGAAAAAAGGGTGCAAAGGCATAAGATAATTTGTACAAAAAAGCCTTTTTAAAATTAATATTTTAGACGAATTATCTATTGCGTCTCAGAAATATTTTTAGTATATTTTACATGTAAATTAAATATGTTTAAAACGTTGATGAGTCTAACCAGCTCGGAGTGGCACTAATCCTGCCCGGTGATTCCGTTACCATCGAATGAAGTGACCTGATTTATCAGGTAAGCGGGGTGGAACCGCGTAAATTTAAATTTACGTCCCTTGCAGTCTATTTGTAGTAGCTGCAAGGGATTTTTTAGTTTAAAAGTTCTTTGCAGGAAGAATTTTTGGAGGTAGCATTATGAAAATTACTTTGAAAGACGGCTCTGTAAAAGAGTACAGCGAAGCAAAAAGAATTATTGATGTGGCTTTCGATATTAGTGAAGGCTTGGCTCGCGCTTGTTGTGCAGCAAAAGTAAACGGAGAAGTAAAAGATCTTCGTACGGAATTAAACGAAGATTGCGAATTACAGTTGTTAACCGCTTCTGATGAAGAGGGCCTTCGTGTATTAAGACATACCACTTCTCATGTTTTGGCTCAGGCAGTAAAGAATTTATATCCCGAAGCAAAACTTGCCATTGGACCTGCCATTGATGAAGGATTCTACTATGACTTTGATGTTCCTTCTTTCACCAGAGAAGATTTGGACAAAATCGAAGCAGAGATGAAAAAAATCATTAAAGCGGGAGCAGAACTAAAATATTTCGAACTTCCCAGAAAAGAAGCAATCGCTCTTATGGAAGAAAGAAATGAGCCTTATAAGGTTGAATTGATTCAGGATTTGCCTGAGGATGCAACCATTTCCTTCTATGAGCAGGGAGACGGATTTGTAGATTTATGTGCAGGCCCTCATATTATGAAGATTTCAAAGAGCTCCATTAAGGCATTTAAATTGATTTCTTCTTCCGGTGCATACTGGAGAGGGGATGAGCATAATGCTATGCTTACCCGTGTTTACGGTACCGCTTTTGGCTCCAAGGATGAATTAAATGCTTACTTGGAAGAGCTGGCTGATCGTAAAAACAGAGACCACAACAAATTAGGTCGTGAAATGGATTTATTTACCACCGTTGATGTAATCGGACAGGGACTTCCTTTGTTCATGCCGAAAGGAACAAAGATTATCCAGAAGATGCAGCGTTGGATTGAAGATTTGGAAGATTATGAGTGGGGCTATGTTCGTACTCGTACACCTTATATGGCAAAATCTACCTTGTATAAGATTTCCGATCACTGGTATCACTACAAAGATGGTATGTTTGTTATGAATGATATTCCTTTGAGTGATGAGGAAGCAAAACGTCAGGGTGCTAGAATTGTAAACGGTATTGAAGATTTGGCTTCTTTGGAGCAGGATGAGGATGCAAACTCATACGCACTTCGTCCCATGACCTGTCCTTTCCAGTATTTTGTATATAAGGCTCGTCAGAAGAGTTACCGTGATCTTCCTTATCGTATGGGTGAAACCTCTACTTTGTTCAGAAATGAAGATTCCGGTGAAATGCACGGACTTACCAGAGTGAGACAGTTTACTATTTCTGAAGGACATTTGGTTTGTACTCCCGAACAGGTGGATGAAGAGTTTAAAAACTGTGTTCGTCTTGCAAAGCATTGCTTAACCACCTTAGGATTAGAAGAGGACGTTACCTATCGTATGTCCAAATGGGATCCTGAAAATCCCGATAAGTACTTAGGTACTGCAGAAGACTGGGATCGTGTAGAAGGCGCTATGAGAGAAATCTTGGATGAGATTGGCCTTGAGTATACAGAAGAAGCAGGAGAAGCTGCTTTCTACGGACCTAAGCTTGATATTCAGGCAAAGAACGTTTACGGAAAAGAAGATACCATGATTACCATTCAGTTGGATATGTTCTTGTCTGAGCGTTATGACATGTACTATATTGATAAAGACGGTGAAAAGAAACGTCCTTACATCATTCATAGAACTTCTATGGGATGTTACGAAAGAACCCTTGCATGGTTGATTGAAAAGTATGCAGGAAAACTTCCTACCTGGCTTTGCCCGGAACAGGTTCGTATTCTTCCTATTTCAGAGAAGTACTTTGATTATGCAGATGAAGTGTTTAAAGAACTTCGCAAAAACGGCGTAGATGTTACCGTTGACAAACGTGCTGAAAAAATCGGATTTAAGATTCGTGAAGCTCGTATGGACAAGCTTCCTTACATGTTGGTTGTAGGACAAAACGAAGCAGAAGAGCATACGGTTTCTGTTCGAAGCAGATTTGAGGGAGACGAAGGCGTGAAACCTTTACAGGACTTCATCAACCAGATTTGTGAAGAAATCCGTACGAAAGAAATTCGAAAAGAAAATCCGGAATTAAAGAATAAATAAGGGTATTACAAATGAAAAAATTTGTTACGTTATTATCCTTAGCTTTGGTGTTATCCCTTCTGGCTTTTGGTTGTTCCAAAAAGGAACAAACCCAGTTGGAAGTGGATGAACCCGGCGAGGAAGAAGAAATCGTATATGAAGAATTGTCTTTAAAAGAGCTTCAGGTTTTGGCATTGGAAAATGATGGAGAAGCTGCTTACTATTTGGGCCGTGTTTATGATTATGGTTTAATGGATGAAGGGCAGAATTTCCAGGATGCGTTGAAATGGTACGAAGTATCCGCTGAAAATAACTTCGGAATGGGATTCATTGGTGAAGGATATATTTATCTCAACGGATGCGGAGTGGAACAGGACTTTGCCAAAGCTACGGAATGTTTCCAAAACGCCATTAAGGCAAACTGCATGGAAGGCTATGTGGGTGTAGCCAGATGCATTTTGGAACAGGAAGCTACAGATGATTATCATACTGCATATGTGAATATTCGTAAGGGCTGCGATGAAAAACTTCTAGACGGTTATTACTACATGGGATACCTCTACGAAAAAGGAATCGAAGTATCTTTGGATATGGGAAAAGCAGTTTCTTATTACAAGCTTGTAAGCACTTCCAACAGTGAAGCAATCGAAGATCAGTATGCCATTAATTCCGCAAATACCAGACTTGGTTATATTTACGGAAAGGGATTGCTAGGTGAAGTGGACGGTGATACCGCAGTGTCTTATTTTGAAAAGGCATCTGACAATGATTTTTCTCAGGCGCAGTATTACCTTGGAGTTATGTACGAAATGGGACAGGGCGTTGACGTTGATTACGAAAATGCTCTCTCTTATTTTGAACTGGCGGCAGAGAAGGATTATGCTCCGGCTCTTAGCCAAATTGGATATATCTACTTTAATGGTTTGGGCGTGGATACGGATTATGAGCAAGCGGTTTACTATGAAAAACTTGCTGCAGCTCAGGGGTATGTTCCGGCGCAGGTAAACCTCGGTTACTTGTATGAAAATGGCATTGGCGTGGAATTAAACTTAGAAACGGCATTGGCATATTACAAGTTGGCAGATGAGAGTGGATACGAAGGCGCCAAAGAGGCTGTCACCAGAATAGAAAATTTACTTGTCAATGAGTAATGTTTTTGGAAGAAATGATATGAAAAAAAGGATATTAGGAGTTGGCGTCATACTATTGATTGCACTTATATTTTTCGACGCCTGTATTCCGAGAATCGGGGAAACACCTCCGGAGGGATCCGGAAAAGTACCTGTGGAAGATCGAGATATAGAACAACTGTCTCAGGCTGTGGATGTGATTTTGGAGGATGCCACATCTGACTTCATCGGGAAATTCCCGGTGACGGATGGTTTCTTTTATTGGGTAGCCAAAGAATACGGAGATGATTGCATTTTCGAAATCGTAAAAAATGGCGATGTTTCCAATAAAGAAATCTGGTATGAACTTACCGGAAACAGTATTTATGTTTTATGGCAAAAATACTGTGAAAGCACTGGCTTGGGAGCTTATGAGTATTCCCATACCCACGAAGTATCCTGCGAAAATGAGGAAGTATTCTCCATTGATTTTTGCGGTGATATTAATATGTGCGAAGAGGCCGCAACCACCATTTATATGGATCAACAGCCCAATGGTATTTTAAATTGTTTTTCTAAAAACTTGTTGGAGGAAATGCAGGGGGTGGATTTGTTTGTAGCCAATAACGAATTTTCCTATACCACCAGAGGAGAAGCCTTAGAAGGCAAAGCCTATACATTTCGGGCGAATCCCGATCGGGTACAAAGCATGATTGATATTGGTACCGATTTGGTAACATTGGCAAATAATCATGTTTGGGATTATGGCTTAATCGGTCTTACCGATACTTTAGAGACGGTACAAAACAGTTCATTGGAATATGTGGGTGCCGGTTACAATTTAAATGAAGCCAAGCGTGCCCAGTACTATATTGCCAATGGTCGTAAAATAGCTGTGGTCAATGCCACACAGATTGAACGTTCCTATGGATATACGAAACAGGCTACAGATGACACACCGGGAGTTTTAAAAACCCTAGATCCTACTTTGTTTTGCGAAGCAATTGCCACTGCAAAAAAACAAAGTGATTTGGTGATTGTTTGCGTGCACTGGGGAACAGAGGGCAACAAGTCTTATGCCTGGGATCAGGTGAAACTGGCAGATGCCTTTATTGCCGCGGGAGCGGATGCCATTATTGGCGGACATACCCATTGTTTACAAGGGATTGAATATATGGAAGACGTCCCTGTTTACTATAGTTTGGGAAATTACTGGTTTGCCACTACAGCAAATATGCCGGCGGATTATGATACGGCATTGGCAAGACTGGAGATTTCCAATGATTTGTCCATTACTGCAAAGGTAATTCCCTGTAAGTTTTCAAAGGGAGTCACTTCTATGTTGGAGGGAGACGAAGCAAAGTTTGCTTTTGCTCAGCTGGATGAATTATCCAAGACGGTTACAATTTCCAATGATGGAGTAGTTAATAAAGAATAAAAGGAGATAAAGATGAGTAAGAAACCTACAGTATTAATGATTTTAGATGGATTCGGAATCAATGACAATCCGAAAGCAAATGCCATAGCTATGGCAAATACACCTGTGATTGATGGATTAAAAGAAAATTATCCTTGGGCTAAGGGATATGCATCCGGTTTGTCTGTTGGTCTTCCTGACGGACAGATGGGTAACTCAGAAGTTGGTCATATGAATATGGGTGCCGGACGTATTGTATATCAGGAATTGACCCGTATCACCAAAGAAATTGAAGACGGTGATTTCTTTGAAAATGAAGCATTAAAGCATGCTTTTGAAAACGCAAAGAAAAACAACAGTGCGGTTCACATGTTTGGTTTAATGTCAGATGGTGGTGTACATTCTCACAATACTCATGTTTACGGACTTCTTGAAATGGCTAAAAGAGAAGGTGTTTCTGAAGTATACGTACATTGCTTCCTTGATGGTAGAGATACCGCACCTACTTCCGGAATTACTTTTGTAAAAGACTTGGAAGACAAGATGAAAGAAATCGGTGTTGGTAAGGTTGCTTCTTTGTCCGGTAGATTTTATGCTATGGACCGAGACAATCGTTGGGACCGTGTGGAAAAGGCTTACCAGAACCTTACCTTGGGTAACGGTGTACAGGCTACATCTGCTACAGAAGCATTACAGGCTTCTTATGATGCTGATACCACAGATGAGTTCGTATTGCCTACCACCATTACAGAAAATGGCGAACCTATCGGTTTGATTAAGGATAAGGATAGTGTAATCAACTTCAACTTCCGTCCTGACCGTGCAAGAGAAATTACCAGAACTTTCTGTATGGATGAATTTGACGGATTTGACCGTGGAGCAAGAAAGGATGTTACTTATGTTTGCTTTACAGAATATGATGTAACCATCCCCAACAAAGAAGTAGCATTCAAAAAGGTTGAATTAAAGAACACCTTTGGTGAGTACTTAGCGGCAAAGGGAAAGACTCAGGCTCGTATTGCGGAAACAGAAAAATATGCTCACGTTACCTTCTTCTTTAACGGTGGTGTTGAAGAACCCAACGAAGGAGAAGACCGTATTTTGGTAAAATCTCCTAAGGTTGCAACCTATGATTTACAGCCTGAAATGAGTGCCCCTGAAGTTTGCGATAAGCTTTGTGATGCAATTCGTTCTGATAAATATGATGTAATTGTTATTAACTTTGCCAACCCTGACATGGTTGGACATACCGGCGTAATTGAAGCTGCTGTAAAAGCAGTTGAGACTGTTGACAGCTGCGTTGGTAAAGCCGTAGAAGCATTGAAAGAGGTAGACGGAACGATGTTTATCTGTGCTGACCACGGAAACTGTGAAATGATGGAAGATTACGAAACCGGAGAGCCTTGGACTGCTCATACTACAAATCCGGTACCTTTTATCCTGGTAAATGCAGATCCTGCTTATAAATTAGCAGAGGGCGGCAGACTTTGCGATATCATTCCTACCATGCTTGAGCTTATGGGAATGGAACAGCCTGCTGAAATGACAGGAAAGTCATTGCTTGTAAAATAATTACAAGTAATTTGACATATATTTTTAATGTAAGAAAAGGAGACGAAAATGGCTGATTTAAAACCGATGAAAGAAGGAAAAGTGCGAGAGGTATATGATAACGGAGACAGTATAATTATGGTGGCAACCGATCGTATTTCCGCCTTTGATGTTATCTTGAAAAACAAGATTGTAAACAAGGGTGCAATCCTTACACAGATGTCAAAGTTCTGGTTTGACTTTACAAAGGATATTATTCCGAACCACATGATTTCCATTGATGTAAAGGATATGCCGGAGTTCTTCCAGAAAGAAGAATATGACGGAAACTCAATGAAATGTAAGAAGTTGGAAATGCTTCCTGTTGAGTGTATTGTGCGCGGTTATATTACAGGAACCGGTTGGGCAAGTTATGAAAAGAACGGAACAGTTTGTGGAATTAAACTTCCGGAAGGGCTTGTTGAATCATCACAGCTTCCTGAGCCTATTTATACTCCTACCACAAAAGCTGAAATTGGTGATCATGATGAACACATCACCTTTGAAGGAACTGTGGAATTATTAGAAAAGCTTTATCCCGGTCGCGGAGAAGAGTTAGCATCTGCTTTAAGAGACAATACCATTGCTATTTACAAAAAATGTGCAGAGTATGCTAGAAGTCGCGGAATCATTATTGCTGATACAAAGTTTGAATTTGGTTTAGACGAAAACGGAAACCTTGTATTAGGTGATGAAGTATTAACTCCCGATAGCTCACGTTTCTGGCCTGTAGAAGGTTATGAACCGGGAAAGAGCCAGCCGTCTTTTGATAAGCAGTTTGTAAGAGACTGGTTGAAAGCAAATCCGGATAGCGATTACTTGTTACCGGATGATGTAATCGAAAAAACAATTGATAAATACAAAGAGGCCTTTGAACTTTTGACAGGAGAAAAATTTAATGGATAATCTACACGAAGAGTGTGGCGTTTTTGGCATCTATGATTTAGATGGCAATGACGTTGCTCGAAGTGTGTATTACGGTCTCTTTGCATTGCAGCACAGAGGTCAGGAAAGCGCGGGAATTGCCGTAAGTGATACACACGGACCGAAAGGAAAGGTGGATTCTTACAAAGATATGGGACTTGTAAATGAGGCCTTTGTGGGAGATACCTTGGATAAATTAAAAGGAAACCTTGGTGTGGGACATGTACGTTATTCCACTGCCGGGGAGTCCACCAGAGAAAATGCGCAGCCTTTGGTTTTAAACTATGTAAAGGGAACTTTGGGATTGGCTCATAACGGAAATTTGATTAACGCCAACGAGCTTCGACAGGAATTGTCGGAAACGGGAGCGATTTTTCAAACCACCATTGATTCCGAGACCATTGCCTATTTAATTGCCAGAGAACGATTGAATTGCAATTCTGTAGAAGAAGCCATCGGTCGTGTTACCAAAAAGATTAAGGGAGCTTATTCTCTTGTTGTGATGAGTCCAAGAAAGTTAATTGGGGCAAGAGATCCTTTTGGATTTAAGCCACTTTGCTTGGGTAAGCGTGACAATGCTTATATTTTTGCATCCGAAAGCTGTGCGTTGGATACCATTGGAGCGGAATTTATCAGAGACGTCCGTCCTGGTGAAATTGTTACCATTACGAAAAACGGAGAAATCATTTCAGATACCTCTCACTGCCTTGCAAAGGAAAAAGAGGCAAGATGTATTTTTGAACATATTTATTTCTCCAGACCGGATTCTTACATCGATGGAATTTCCGTGTATGAAGCCCGCTTGAAAGCCGGCAGATTTTTGGCACAGGATTCCCCGGTGGAAGCAGATTTGGTAGTAGGTGTTCCGGAATCCGGAAATGCCGCAGCTATGGGCTATGCCATGGAAAGTGGAATTCCCTATGGTACCGCCTTTGTCAAAAATACTTATGTAGGAAGAACTTTTATTAAGCCGAAACAAAGCGCTAGAGAGTCTTCCGTTCGGGTAAAATTAAATGTTTTAAAACAATCCGTAAAAGGAAAACGCATCATTATGATTGATGATTCTATTGTAAGAGGTACCACCTCGGATCGAATTGTCAGCATGTTAAAAGAAGCAGGCGCGAAAGAAGTACATGTTCGGATTTCCTCGCCGCCATTTTTATGGCCTTGTTATTTTGGAACAGATATCCCGGTTAGGGAACAGTTGATTGCATATAACAGAAGCGTAGAAGATATTCGAAAGATTATTGGAGCGGACTCCTTGGCATATTTGGAAATCAACCGTTTGGATGAAATGGTAAACGGTCAGGGGATCTGTAAAGGTTGTTTCACGGGAGAGTATCCTATGGAACCTCCGAAAGAGGATATTCGCGGAGAATTTGAAGCATAGTATAAAGGAGAAATAAAATGGCAACAGATCGTTATTCAAGCCCCCTGTCAGAACGTTATGCAAGTAAGGAAATGCAGTATATTTTCTCACAGGACAAAAAGTTTAAAACCTGGAGAGAACTATGGATTGCTCTTGCAGAAACAGAAATGGAACTTGGACTTTCCGAGGATGGAAAGCCGGTAATCACCCAGGAGATGATTGATGAATTAATCGCTCACAAAGATGAGATTAATTATGATGTGGCAAAGGCAAGAGAAAAAGAAGTACGTCATGACGTAATGAGTCATGTATATGCTTACGGACAGCTTTGCCCTAAGGCTGCAGGTATCATCCATCTTGGAGCAACATCTTGCTATGTAGGTGATAATACTGATGTTATTATTATGCGAGACGGACTTCGTTTGGTTCGTAAGAAATTGTTAAACGTGATTGCAGAACTTGCTGATTTTGCAGAGAAGTATAAAGATTTGCCTACCTTGGCATTTACACATTTTCAGCCTGCTCAGCCTACTACAGTTGGTAAGAGAGCTACCTTGTGGATCAATGAGTTTATGATGGATTTAGAGGATGTTGACTTCGTATTATCTACTATGAAGCTTTTAGGTTCCAAGGGTACCACAGGTACTCAGGCAAGCTTCAAAGAGCTGTTTAACGGCGATGATGAAGTAATTGATAAGATTGATCCTATGATTGCGAAAAAGATGGGATTCGATCAGTGTTATCCTGTTTCCGGACAGACCTATTCCAGAAAGTTGGATACCAGAGTATTAAACGTACTTGCCGGAATCGCCGCATCTGCACACAAGATGTCAAATGACATTCGTCTTCTTCAGCATTTGAAAGAAGTAGAAGAGCCTTTTGAAAAGAATCAGATTGGTTCTTCCGCCATGGCTTATAAGAGAAACCCTATGAGAAGTGAACGTATCGCTTCTTTGGCAGATTACATTATTTGCGACGCTTTAAATCCTGCAATTATTTCATCTACTCAGTGGTTTGAAAGAACTTTGGATGACTCTGCTAATAAGCGTCTTTCTGTACCGGAAGGGTTCTTGTCTTGTGATGGAATGCTTGATTTGTGCTTAAACGTTGTAGATGGTCTTGTGGTTTACCCCAAGGTTATTGAAAAGCATATTATGGCTGAACTTCCTTTCATGGCTACTGAAAACATCATCATGGATGGTGTAAAGAATGGTGGAAACCGTCAGGAATATCATGAACAGATTCGTGTTCGTTCCATGGAAGCTGGTCGCACCGTAAAAGAAGAAGGAAAAGACAATGATTTGTTGGAGCGTATTGCTAATGATGAATTCTTCGGATTGGATTTGGAAGATTTGAAGGCATATATGAATCCTTCTTTGTATGTTGGACGTTCACCTCGTCAGGTAGAAGTTTATCTTCGTGATACCGTTCGCCCTGTACTGGATGCCAATAAGGATGAGCTAGGACTTACTGCAGAAATCAATGTATAAAAATAGCTGATGAAATATGAGAAAAACCGCACCTTTCGGTGCGGTTTTTTATTGCATTAAAATGTTTAAAAGATGTTCATTGTCTATGGGATTCATAAAGCAAATCCGAATAAATTTATCATCTAAAAATGGGAAGGTGGAACAATCCCGAATCATCATTTTCTCCCGTATACATCGATCAAAGAGGATGGAAGAGTTTAAATCATCATCCAAGATTTTGATCAACATAAAATTGGCATTTGGATAAAATGGCTGGTACTTCTCTGATTGAGAAAGGGCTTCATACATTTTCTTTCGCTCAGTGGAAATCAAGTCTTTGGTTTCCTTCATATAAGCTTCATCAGAGAACATGATTCTTCCGGCAATTTCCGCCAAAGAATTGATCATCCAGGGATTTTTGTATTGGTTGATGTGAGACAATAAATCACTGTTTCCGGTGATGGCATATCCCAAACGAAGTCCGGGCGCTGCAAAGAACTTGGAAGTTCCTCTTAGAATAATAATATTGTTGTAATAAGCAGTTAGAGGTACAGAGTTTACTTCATCATAGTTTTCAGTAAATTCAATATAGGTTTCATCGACCATTACATAGATATCATGCTGTTTGCATACATCCAAGATTACTCGCATATCTTTGCGATTGATACAGGTAGAAGTAGGGTTGTTTGGATTACAAAGAATCAACAAATCAATATCGTCATTTAGATGTGAGGTAAAATCCTCTAAGTCTAAACCAAAGTCGTTGTGACTG
Source organism: Lachnospiraceae bacterium (assembly GCA_024694625.1). Taxonomy (GTDB): domain Bacteria; phylum Bacillota; class Clostridia; order Lachnospirales; family Lachnospiraceae; genus JAILEN01. The sequence goes on from JAILJP010000011.1 coordinate 18,409, forward strand.
TGGAGAGGATAGTAGGTGCTTTTTCCTCCCTCCAAAGAAATCTCACGCTCGTATTCAGAGTATGTGGGGCCGAGGATAAAGGCTTTTTTGGGATGGGTAATTTGGATAAAAAGGGAAATCAGTTCCGTGGAGCCGTTTCCTACAATGATGTTTTCTTTTTGGGTCCCGCAATAGTCGGCGATACATTGACGAAGATCGTTGTATTCCCGGTCGGGATAAGTGGTTATGGCATCAATATGATCCGATAAGGTATTTTTCAATTTCGGTGAAATTCCAAGAGGGTTTACATTGGCAGAAAAACTGACGATTTCCTCTTTTTTGATTCCATAAATAGTCTCGATTTTTTCCAGGTCACTACCGTGAAAATGGTCCTTATGTTTTATCATTTGTTTGCCTCTCAAAATTGAATTATAAAAGTAAATAGTTTATAATTCATTATAACTGTTTAGATTGGAAAATCAACGAAATATCCACGGTTAGGAGACTGAAATTGCGTAAACGAATATGGCGATTGTCCGAGGATAAATTTGATGACATCGCCCCGATTGTTGAATTTCATACAGACAAACTGGAACTCTTTGGCTTTGAAAATGAAAATTTTGAAAGTTTTTTTGATATACACAGCGTAAACGATATTCCTGTAAGGGGAATGGTATATTCTTCAAATCCTTATGTTGTGGTTATAAATCCCCAATTTGATGATAAAAAAGCAAAAATTCGGTTTAAAACTATTCACAATGGTTTCCGTGCAGGTGATGAGTTAAAAGGTGAGTTTCACATTATTGCAAACCAATTGGTGAAAGTATTACCTTACACCATTACCTTTGATAAGAAGTATCCTGTAGTGAATGAAATGGAGATTCGCTCCCTAAAGGATTTTGCTCTTTTGGCAAAAGAGAATTTTACTGAGGCTTTGCATCTGTTTTCCTCCAATAAGTTGGATGAAGTGATGAAAAATGAAAGCCTCCAAAATCGTTTGTATTACGGCGGGTTTAAAACTGCTGCCGTTTCTTCCGTACATTTGGAAGAATTTTTGGTTTCTGTAAAACAAAAGGACCGCTGCAGATTTGATGTAAAAGAAGAAAAACTTGAATTTTATAATATCAGCGAAAACCAAAAAGAAAGTATTCATATCTCTAAAAACACCTGGGGATATGTGGAATTTCGTGTAAGCTGTGAAGCGGACTTTATCACCATTGAAAAAGAACGTTTAAACTCCGAATTCTTCCTTGGAAACAATTTAGAGTTAAACTTTTATATTCATAAAGAACGATTACATTCCGGAATCAACGAAGCCAAAATCGTCTTTGAAGGCTTGGATAATCGAAAAGAAGTTACGGTTATTTGTTCTTTGTACGAAAAGGATGCCAACCGAAATCAGGCGGCTATAGCAGAGAAAAAGAATCGGGTGATGTTATCCAAACTTTATGTGGATTACCGTTTGAAAAAAATGACAACGGGTGATTGGGCATCTCAATCTATTGAACTTTTGAATTTTATGACGGAGTTATATCCCGACGATTATATGTATCCCTTGCAAAAGACCCAGGCCTTGATTGTAAACAAGCAGCGTCAGGATGCCCTTTGGATGATTTCGGATTTAAAACGTGACATCGAAGATAAAAAGAGCGTAGAGTGGGCTTATTTGTTGTATTTATGTACTTTGCTGGAGCAAGAGGACAATTACGTAAATAAGCTTACGGAAGAAATTGAAATCATCTTTAAAGAACATCCGGATGACGTAAGGGTATTCTGGTTTTTGCTTTTCTTAAGAGAAGAATATGTAAAAGATTCCAGAAGAAAGTTGAATGCTATTAAACAGTGGGTGGATGCCGGATGTCACAGTCCCTATTTGTATATTGAGGCGTATCAGATTCTTTTACAGGATCCGTTTTTGTTAGTGGAACTCAATGATTTTACTTTGAAAATTTTGAACTGGGCTGCAAAGCACGGACAGATTTCCGTGAATCTTACAGTGCAGTTTCAGGAGTTGCTGCCGGAAGAAAAAGAATATAATGAGTTGGTTTACCTTTTGGCAGGTAGAATCTACAAACGTTATCCGGAAAAGGAATTGTTGTTCTCCATTATTTCTTATTTGTTGAAGAACAATCGAATCGGAGAAAAATATTTTGAATGGTATAAAAAAGCGGTAGAAAAAGAGCTAAAGATTACCGGATTGTTTGAGGCTTATATTCTTTCTTTGCCGGCGGATTTCGGGGATCAGTTGCCGGAAATCGTTACCATGTTTTTTCGATATGAGAATCGCCTCCCTGTGGAGAAAAAGGCTTTAATTTACGCCAATGTGATTCATTACAAAAAGAATAATTTCCATTTATATGAGCAGTATCTTCCACAGATTCAACGGTTTTCTTTGGAACAGATGCATCTCGGTCGTATGAATGATGATTTGGCAACCTGTTATCAGGACGTGTTGGAGTCCGGATTAATCGATGAAGGTATCGCTAAGGATATGTCAAAACTCATTTACACCAAACGATTCGTATGTCTTAGAAATGATATTAAGCGAATTGTGGTATTTGAAGAGATGTTCCAGAATCCCAAGATTTCCAACGTCTGTGACGGGATCGCTTACTTTTCCGTCTTGACGGAAAACTACGTGATATTCTTGGAGACAAAAGAGGGCTATTATATCTCCGACGGCCAGGGCTATTACATCGATGATTTGATGAAGGCAGATGCTTATCTTGGAAAGCTGAATTATTTATCTGACTACGCGGATTATTACTTCTTGGCTGGATTTGATCAAACCAATTCCAAGGAAGACTTAAATCAAAAACAGTTGGCAAACCTGAAGGACTTTTTATACAACGATGAGGTTTCCTTACAGTATAAACGAAAGAAACTCAGCTTTATTTCCGAGGTGCTTCGGGATCATGAGCGGGAAGACCTTTTGGTGAAGTTTTTGGTGGATTACAAAGAATACCGAAATTTGGATTCATCAACTGCTGCCCATATTATTGATCTATTGATTATTTCCGATGATTATTTAACAGCATTTGAAATGATGGGCATTTATAACGGATTATTGGTTCCGGGAAAGTCATTACTTCGTTTATGCAACTATATGATTATGGAAATCGGCGAGCAGGCAGAGGACTTTATTATTTCTTTGCTGTCTTATTTGATGAAGCAGTATTTGTTTACAGACGAAGGAATCGAGTATCTGTGCAAATACTTTGTGGGACCTACAGGGGATATGGTTTCTCTGTGGCGTTTTGCTGAGGCGAGAGGATTTACCACCGGTGCCTTGGAAGAGAGAATTCTCACCCAGATGCTTTACAGTGATGATGTGGAATTTGAGTCTGGCGAGATTTTTGAATCCTACATCAAAAAACGTGTCAGTCCTATGATTGTAGAGGCTTTTTTAACCTATTGGAGCCGACATTACATTATTTCCGAAAAGGAAGTGCCGGAGCAGATTTTCTTGCGAATCTATTATATGTTCGATCAAAATCGCAAGATGAATGCCAGTATAAAAATTGCTCTTTTAAAGTATTTGTGTACCAAGAGCCAATTGGAAGAGCGGGAATACAAGGCACTGGATTATTTGCTTCGAGATTGTATTTCCAAAAATATATATTTTGCTTTTTACCGTCATATGGATGAGAATCTTTTGATTAAATATCATTTGTATGACAAACAGTTTGTGGAATATCGTTATACGAAAAACCAAAATCTCACCATTTCTTTCCAGCAAAATGGTGGTGCAAAAGAGAGCGAGAGAATGTCTGAAATGTATGAAGGCATTTATGTGAAACCTTTTGTGCTGTTCTTTGGAGATACGGTTTCTTATGAAATCATTGATTATGAAACCGGTGATGTTTTGGAAGAGGCTGAGATTACCTATCAGGAAGTGATAGAACGGGAAAAACAGTCCCGATTTGGTTTATTAAATCAAATCAAAAGCGATCTTTTATACAAAAATGAAAAAGAGTTGATTCGGGATTTGAAGTTCTATCATGGGTTGGATGTTACCACAAAGAATATCTTTAAAATTATGCATAGTACAGATATGGATAAGGAGAACTAGGGGTGGCGGATTTTAGTGCGTCAGGTGTGTATTTCGGTTTGGATATTACCGACAAATATGCTCTTGTGAGTTATTTTAAATCGAATATGGAAGAACCGGAAACCATCAGTACCGTAGTTGGTTCAGAGATGTTTCAAATTCCCCTTTATTTGGCGAAACGTCATAATATGGGGCAGTGGTATATCGGCAGTGAAGGAAAGCGAAAGGTTCAGTTAAACGAAGGGGTGGGCGTAGACCAGCTTTTGCAAAGAGCCCTTCGAAGAGAAACGGTTTGGCTGGACGCCTCCGAGTATCCGGCACTGGATTTGTTTATCATCTTTTTGCGGAAACTTCTTACGATTCCGGGACAGTATTACGGTAGTGCAAAATTAGAAAAGCTGGTAATTACTGTTCCAAACATCAACATGGAATATATGGAATTGTTTGCTGTGGTTTGTAACCGTTTGGGGTTGGATTCCTCAAAGGTAATGTTCATTGACCGTAGTGAAAGTTTTTATTACTATGCATTGAATCAACGTCCGGATATTTTCCATAATGATGTTATGCTTTATGACATTGAAGATAATCAGTTGACGGGACTGCGTTTACACAGAAACGAGGATACTACACCTCAGCTGATTCGTTTGGAACCGGCAAATTACGGTTCATTGATAGATAATAAGGATGAAAACTTCCTAAAGATTTTGGAGTCATCCTTTGAAGGCTATGATATTTCTTCTGTATTCTTAACCGGCGATGGTTTTGACGGAGACTGGATGAAACAGTCTTTGGCCTTTATGTGTCATAACCGTAGAGTGTTTGCAGGAAAGAATTTGTTTTCCAAAGGTGCCTGCTACGCCGGATATATTAAGGATGGAAACAAACCCTGGCCTTTTGTGTTTATGGGAGATCAGGAATTAAAGGTGAATCTTTCCTTAAAGGTTTTAAACCACAATGAAATGCAATTTATTTCCTTACTGGATGCGGGAGAAAACTGGTTTGAATCCGAGTATTCCTGCGAAGTGATTTTAGACGGCACAAAGGAAATTGAGTTTTGGATTCAGCGTCCGGAAAAGAGACAGGCAACAGTGGAAGTGTTGGAATTGAAAGATTTACCGGATCGGGAAAACCGAACCACCAGACTTCGTATTACAGCAAAACCTGTTTCCGACAAGGATATTCGAATTATTATTCGGGATTTGGGATTCGGAGAAATCGTTCCTTCCTCCAATAAGGTTTGGGAACATGAGTTATCTATTATGGTTCAGGAGTAAACATGGGTGAATTAATTTATTGTCGAAAATCCATTGCGGCGAATCCGTATTATATCGATGAAATGGGAATCAATGTCTATTCTTTGGAAGAATTAAGCTATGTGATTTTTCACAATCCCTATTTGTTTGGACCGACCTTCGCCACAGAAGAGTTGATTCACTGGATATGGAAGGATTTGGATGAAAAGGATGTAGCAAATCAGTTAAAAGAACTTCTTTCCGAAAATGCTCCTTTTCACATGTTTATTGGACGGTTGCTTAGTTCCTGCGGTTATTTGACCCAGGCAGAAATCCGCCAAACCATGGAACTTATTGCTTCCATAGAGAACAAAAGTGAAGGCGAGTGTAAAAAGATTCGTGCAGACCGACTTTTGATGAACAATAAAATCGAAGAAGCTATTTATGAATACGAAAATATTTTGTTGGATACAGGGGACCTTTCCAACTATGTGATTGGAGATATATATCACAATTTAGGAACTGCCTATGCAAGGCTGTTTTTCTTCCAACAGGCGGTTTTGTATTTTGAAAAAGCCTATTCCTATAATCACAGACAGGATAGCTTAAAGGCTATGTTTTATGCCATACGTTGTGACCGAAATGAGCTTCAATTTGAGGGAGCCCTTCAAAAGTACAATCTATCGGAAGAAGAGGCTTCGGAAATCAAAGAAGAAGTGACAAACGCCAGCAAAGCAGCGGAGATTCAAGATTTCTCCAGACATTTGGATGAACTGCGAAGTGATTTTTCCTCACAGGAAAGCTATGAGAACAATTTACTGCAAATGGTGGAGAATATTCAAAAGCAATATAACGCCATGTGTAGAATGTAAATGGGGATAAGAGATGTTTTTTAAGAAAAAACAATACAAAAAACAACAACTGGATTTATCTTTTGAAAAGGTAGTTTCAGAGATTCAAAAAATAGAAGATTGGGACAATCCGAAAAAAATCGAACATTATATTTTGGATTCCTGTGAACACATAATTTCCACTACCAAGGAAATTGAATCCTTAAAGGCAGAATACCGTGTGTTGACCTCTTATTTGGAAGACATTGATAAGCTTAGAAAACTTCCTAAAAAGGAATTTGCGGAAATTGCTTTGGTGGCCAAAAACATTGAGGATTTGGAACGCTCCAAAAAACGGTTTAAGGACAGTGAACCAAAGCTTACGGAAGAACGTTTCGTTTTAATGTCCGAAAACGAAGCTCAGATTCCTGATACCATTTTACGTATGCAAAGCAATGAAAAGTATCAGGCTTCCGTGGAAAAGAATATGAAAATGCTGGAAGCGGAAAAGAATGAATGTGAGATTGAGCGGGATGAAATTTTGCGCTCCAATAAATTGATTCGTCGACTTTCCGTAATGATTTTAGTTACCTTTGCTTCCTTTATGATTTTAGCCTTTGTACTTCAGACATCGGTGCAAATGGATATTGGAATCTTTTTGGTTACCATTTTGTTTGTAGCGGCATTGGGAATATTTATTATTTTCCTTATTTTTTCAAAAAACACATCCAGAAATCGTGCTTTAATCCGGGAAATCAATAAAAACATTTCCCTTTTAAACGTGGTTCGTATGAAGTATGCCAATGTAACAAAGGCAATTGAATTTGAAAAAGAACGATATCAGATTACCAATTCCTATGAATTAAATTATTTATGGGATGCCTATTTAGATATGGTTCGTGCCCAGGAGCAGTTTATTCAGGATAATGATGACTTTGAGTATTTTTCAAAGCGTCTTATGAGAATGCTGAAAAAATACGAACTTTACGATGAAAAAATCTGGTTGAATCAGATTGCGGCATTGGTTCATCCGGAGGTAATGAATGAAGTAAACCATGATTTGGTCCAACGTAGAAAAAAGATTCGTCAACAAATTTCTGAAAATACCAAATCCGTGAAATCAGAAAGAGATGAAATTGATCGTTTGATGAAGATCCACAACTATTATGTACCTGAAATTTTAGAAATTATCACTTCTGTGGACCGTTTGTGTGGACTCAAAAAACCTACTGTGGTATAATTTCAGGTCGGATAAAACAAAAAGGAGATAATAGAATGAAAATCAGAACCAGATATGCACCGTCTACCACAGGACGTATGCATGTAGGAAATTTAAGAACTGCATTATATGCTTATTTGATTGCAAAACATGAAGGAGGAGATTTCATCCTTCGTATTGAAGATACAGATCAGGAACGTTATGTAGAGGGCGCTGTTGAAATCATTTATCGTACCTTGAAAGATACCGGATTGATTCATGATGAAGGTCCGGACAAGGATGGCGGTGTCGGCCCTTATGTTCAGAGTGAACGTCAGGAAAAAGGCATTTATTTGAAATATGCCAAGCAGCTAATTGAAAAAGGTGAGGCTTATTATTGTTTCTGTGATCAAAAACGTCTTGAATCTTTAAAGACAGAAGTTGTGGATGGAAAGGTGATTTCCATTTATGACAAGCATTGTCTTTCTCTTTCCAAAGAAGAAGTTGAGAAAAACCTTGCAGAAGGAAAGCCTTACGTAATTCGTCAGAACAATCCAAGAGAAGGAAAGACTTCTTTTGAAGATGAAATCTATGGAACCATTGAAGTAGATAACTCTGAATTGGATGATATGATTTTGATTAAGTCTGATGGTTATCCTACCTATAATTTTGCCAATGTGGTAGACGATCATTTGATGGGAATTACCCATGTGGTTCGTGGTAACGAATATTTGTCATCTTCACCGAAGTACAATCGTTTATACGAAGCATTCGGTTGGGATGTTCCTGTTTATATTCATTGTCCATTGATTACAAATGAAGAACATCAAAAGCTTTCAAAGCGTTCTGGTCATTCTTCTTTTGAAGATTTGATTGAACAGGGCTTTATTAAAGAAGCTGTTGTAAACTTTGTGGCACTTTTGGGTTGGAGCCCTGCGGACAATCAGGAAATCATGTCTTTGGAAGAGTTGGTAAAGGCCTTTGATTATCATCACATCAACAAGTCACCTGCAGTCTTCGATATGGTAAAACTTCGCTGGATGAATGGTGAATACATGAAGGCTATGGACTTTGATACCTTCTATGAAATGGCATTGCCTTACATAAAAGATGTGATTACAAAGGATTTGGATTTGAAGAAGATTGCTTCTATGATTCAGACTCGTATTGAGACCTTCTTGGATATCAAAGATCATATTGATTTCTTTGAAGCATTACCGGAATATGACACAGCAATGTACACTCATAAAAAAATGAAAACCACAGAGGAAACATCTTTGGCTGTATTACAGGAAGTATTGCCTGTATTGGAAGCACAGGATGATTATTCTAATGATGCGTTGTTTGCTACTTTAAAAGAGTTTGCTGCAAGCCATGAATATAAAAACGGATATGTACTTTGGCCTATCCGTACTGCAGTATCCGGAAAGCAGAACACTCCCGGTGGTGCAACAGAACTTATGGAAATTCTTGGAAAAGAAGAATCCATTGCTCGTATTAAAACTGGAATTGAATTATTAAGTAAATAAAGCCATATATTCCGCAAGAAGAGACGGAAAGGAATATATGCTTAATGAAAAACAAAGGACTGCGGTAGAGCATTGGAAGGGACCTTGCCTTACCATTGCTCCTCCCGGGTCCGGAAAAACAAAATGCCTGGTGGAAAGAGTGGTGCATCTCATTCGGGTGCACCATGTGAAACCGGGAAATATCTTGGTATTAACCTTTACAAATGAAGCTGCCCGGGAAATGAAAGATCGTTTTATTGGGGAGTTTTCTTCTTATGAAAATTTGCCGTTTTTTGGTACATTTCATTCTTTGTTCTTTCAAATTCTGAAAGAAGAGTATTCCTATCAACAATCAAATATTTTGAAACAACAGCAAAGTATTTCTTGTTTGAAAGAAGCTTTGAACCAACATGGAATTTCCTATGCCTCCATAAATCTTTTGGATTTGGTGAAAGAGTTTTCTTGTTGTATCAATAAAAATATTATGCCAAAGGAGTTTGAGTCCAATGTGTTACAGCATGGATTCTTTCAGGTGTTTCAAACCTATAGGGAGAAAAAGAAAAAACACCACCTGATAGATTTTGATGACATGATGATTTTGGTATTGGAACTGTTTCAAAGTCGCCCGGAGATTTTGCAGAAATGGCAGAAAAGATATGACTATATCTTATTGGATGAGATGCAGGATATTAATGAACTCCAATTTCAAATCGTTCAGCTGTTGCTAAAGGAGGAACAAAATATTTTTGCTGTGGGAGATGACGATCAGTCCATTTATGGATTTCGTGGCTCAAATCCTAAGATTATGCTTTCTTTTCAAAAGCATTTTCCAAATACGAAGATGATTGTATTAGATACGAATTATCGAAGCCTTCGGCAGATCATAGAAGTGTCAAATCATTTTATTTGTCATAACAAAAACCGATATGAAAAGGATTGCAAAGGGTTTTTGGATGGATTTGGAAATGTGAAATACTTGAAATTCCAAGAGGAAGGGGATCAGGTTCAATACATTATAAATTACATAAAGACAAAGAATCCTTCATCTTTGGGAATTCTATATCGCAGCAAATCCGATGCTTTGCTGTTGGCCCAGATGCTGGAATGTCAAAAAATCCCTTATTTTTCCAAGGAAAGCTTTTCGGATAAGATTTTAAATATTGTGCTTTCGAATCTGATTACCTGTTTAAAGTTGGGATATGATTTGGAGGTGAAACATACAGAAGAGTCGGATTTTTGCAAAGGTCCTTTGGCCTTTGATTCTCTAAGACATTTGTCTTTATTTGCGGGCATCAACTATATTCGGAAGGGATTGGGGTATGACCGATATTTGTATAATCGTTTTGAAAAGGACGCATCCTTTTTGGAATATGCTTTTCGAGTCTGTGATTTACTTCAAAATGAGACTATGAACCTACCGCCTACCTTAAGTGTTACGGAAAAGATAGAGGTGTTGGAAGGCTATAAAACAAAGGAGGCTTATCGTCAAAAAAATAAAGAAGATGCTAAGGTGTTTTTGTACACCTATCATGGCTCAAAGGGATTGGAGTTTGATGAGGTATTTTTGATTACGGTAAATGAAGGGATGGTTCCTTCGAAGTTTTGTGAATCGGATATGGAAGAGGAGAGAAGAATGTTTTATGTGGCTTTAACCAGAGCGAAGTTTTCTTTAAGGATTTGTTGCATAAAAAATAGAGGGGGTAAAGAATACCAACCCTCTAGATTTATAAATGAGATGAAGAATTAAACTTCGTCCTGAATCTCATCAAAGCGTTTGCCTACTCGTTCGTATTCTTCGTCAGAAGAGATGTTATCCAAGTAAGGCTCACCGGTTTCTTCGTTTTCATAGTAGCGATAAATTAAAGCTTCTTCTTCGTTTAAAGGTTCGCCGTTTTCATCTACGGGCATTAAAACGATGTAGTCCTGGTCATCGCAAGCGAAGATTGTAAGAATCTCACAGTCTAATTCACTGCCGTCATCCATATCCAGCGTTACCATAATATCGGTATCGTTTTCATCAATAGGAAAGATTTCTTCGTTTTTGCTCAATGGTGTTACCTCCAAAATTTTTTCCTCATTATATTTCATTTGGGAGGATAAGACAAGTTGGTATAGCGTGATATAGACAAAAATGATATAATTTACTAGATTGTGGCCGAAAAGAGGAAGATATGGCAATAAAGATTACTAAAGGAAATTTTAATGAATATGGAGCGGTGGAAAAGGGTAATGAAGTTACCTTCACTTTTGTTGCTCCAATGTTAAAAGAATCTCAGATTCTTTTATATGATAAAAATACGTTTGAATTAAAACATACCATTACCGTGCCTTGTGAATATCGGATTGGAAAAGTATTCTCCATTTCGGTTAGCGGCTATAAGTGGAATCATCTTTGTTACTTACTGTCCTGTGATGGAAAAGTATTTTTGGACAACTATGCCAAAAGCATTGTAGGTCGTGAAAAATGGATGGATGAATCCCGTTTGGACAATGGCTACAAAGTTTATGGTGGCTTTGTGGAAGACGACTATCTTTGGAATTGTCCCAATAAACACTTTATTCCTTCTTCAGAAATGATTATGTATAAGCTTCATATGAGAGGCTTTACTATGAAGCATAAACGCAAAGCGGGAGAAAAGGGAAACTACAAAGGTTTGATTTCTCTGCTTCCTGAACTTAAGGAACTAGGCGTTACCTCTTTGGAATTTCTTCCTCTCTATGAGTTTGAGGAAATGCGTTATAAAAGTTCTATGGTGATGGATAAAAACCAAAAGACAAAAGAGGTCTTTGAACCTGCTTACGGTACAAATTATTGGGGCTATGGTCCTGGTAATTACTTTGCTCCAAAGGCATCTTATTTCGGAGGAAAAGACGTTTCTTCCCACATGAAAGAAATGGTGGATGCCATTCACAAAAATCATATGGAAATGATTATGGAGATTTCCTTTGATGAAAACATTTCACCTGAATTTATGGTGGACGTGTTGACTTATTGGATGGAAGAGTATCATATTGATGGATTCCATCTTTTAGGGGCGGCCCTTCCTGTAGAGGCTGTGGTTCATAATCCTTATTTTGCGGATACAAAGATTTTTTATGACGGATTCACCCAGGAAGTTCTGCTGGGAGAAGAAGAGGAAAAGCATTTGTTTGTCTGCAATGATGATTTCTTTTATCCCCTTCGTCGTCTGCAGCATCATATGGATGGAAATATTTGTGATTTTGCAGATCAGATGCGTCGCCAAGGAGAACATTTTGGCTTTGTGAACTATGCCGCATCCAATACGGGCTTTTGCCTTTGGGATGTATATTCATACGGTGAAAAGCACAACTTTGACAATGGGGAAGACAATACAGACGGCAGTAATTACAACTGCAGTCACAACCACGGTGTAGAAGGGGAGACCAGAAAGAAAAGCATTCAAAAGATTCGTTTGATGAATGCAAGATGTGCCCTAACCACCGCACTTTTATCCCAGGGGGTTCCCATGATTTTGGCTGGGGATGAAGTAAATAACACCAATTACGGAAATAACAATCCCTATTGTCAGGATAATGAAATAGGCTGGTCCTTGTTTTTTGACCGGAAATCATCCAAAGATTTTCGAAATTATATAAAAGAAGTGATCGCCTTTCGAAAGGCGCACAGTGTGTTATCCATGCCACTTCCTATGCAGATGAATGATTATAAGCATACGGGAATGCCGGATTTGTCTTATCACGGAAAAGAACCTTGGATGATGGGCATTGGTGCTGAAAAAAAGGCCATTGGAATATTGTACAACGGACAGTATTCTACTTCCGAAAACAAGGAAGATGTATTGCTGTTATTTAATTTTTACTACGATAAAGAAGAGTTTGCAGCTCCCAAGCTTCCGGGAAATAAAAAATGGTATTTTGTAACCAATACAGCATTTGATCATTTTAGTCCCGAAGATACACCTTTAGAAGACCAGACAAAAGTTTGTGTACCGGGAGGAACTGTGACAATTTTAGTTGGAAAGGAGACTGCCAAATGAGTAACTTTTGGGGTCACTTCACCACCATAAATCACCACAAACGTTTGGTGATGCGTCATTGCTTTCAAATGGGACTTTACAAACAGGGTATTTTACATGATATGTCCAAGTATTCCCCTACGGAGTTTTGGGTTGGAGTGAAATACTTCCAGGGAGATCGAAGCCCCAACAATGCAGAAAGAGAAGCCAATGGAGTTTCCCTGGCTTGGTTGCATCACAAAGGCAGAAACAAACATCACTTGGAATACTGGATTGATTACACCTTGGAAGGGGAGGGCTCTCCCATGGGTGGAATGGAAATGCCGGTAAAATATGTTTGCGAAATGTTTGCGGATCGAATTGCTGCCAGTAAAACCTACCAAAAAGATGCTTATACGGATCGAAGCCCTTTGGAATATTATGAAAAGAGTTTTGACCATTATATGATTCATCCCAAGACGGCAAAACTTTTGGAAGAAATGCTTACGATGTTGGCTGAAAAAGGTGAAAAAGAAACGTTTTTATATATCAGAAAAAATATATTACACAATAAAAAATAATTGCGAGGTTTATTATGGAAAAAGAAAAAAAGATTTTATACAGTGGAATGCAGGCAACCAATACTTTGACTTTGGGAAACTATTTGGGAGCTTTAAAGAACTGGGTAAATATGTATGAAGAATATGAGTGCTTTTTTGGTGTAATGGATTTGCACAGTTTGACTGTTCGTCAGAATCCTGCGGAGTTCCGTAAAAATGCACGTTCTTTGTATGCCCTTTATGTAGCTGCCGGATTGGATCCTGAGAAAAACTGTGTTTATTATCAGTCACATGTACCTACCCACGCTCAGTTGGCATGGATTTTAAACTGCTTTACCTATATGGGGGAATTAAACAGAATGACTCAGTTCAAGGATAAGTCAGCAAAGCATGCGGACAATATCAATGCCGGCTTGTTTACTTACCCTGTATTAATGGCTGCAGATATTTTGTTGTATCAGGCTGATGTGGTTCCCGTTGGTGCAGATCAGATGCAGCATTTGGAAATCACAAGAGATATTGCAGAACGTTTTAACAATCTTTACGGCGATGTGTTTACCATTCCCGAACCTTATATTGCAAAGGCTGGCGCAAAGATTATGTCATTGCAGGAGCCTACGAAAAAGATGTCAAAATCCGATGAAAATCCCAATGCTACCATTTTGCTTTTGGATGATAAGGATACTATTATTCGCAAATTTAAACGTGCGGTTACCGATTCTGATACCGTTGTTCGTTTCGATGAAGAAGAAAAGCCCGGCGTATCCAATCTTATGAGTATTTATCGTTGTGTTACCGGAAAGACCTATGAAGAGATTGAAAAGGAATTTGACGGTAAGGGATATGGCGACTTTAAGATGGCTGTTGGAGAAGCAGTTGCCACGGAATTGGAACCGCTTCACAAACGTTATGATGAGCTTATGAAAGAAAAATCATTCATTGATAAGTGTATCAAAGAAAATGATGAAAAAGCTTATTATTTCTCTAATAAAACCTTACGTAAGGTTCATAAAAAAGTTGGTCTTACCGAGTTGATTCGATAGTGTTTACTCCGGATTTCTCTCGGGCAGATACTTAGTATAAAAAGTGCAAAAAGGGGATGTGACCTTTTTCCCTCCGCACCGTCTCCACTTTCTTTTCTCGTCTACCGACTCGGTCCGTGCTTCTGCTTCGCAGAGGTGTCCACTGGACACCCGCACCTAGTCGAACATCCGTAGTGCTCACTCCTAAAGTCGTGAGCTTAACGGCTGTACGACGGATATTCCGAAAGTTCCGCGGTGTCTGTCGGGAAAGAGGCACATCCCCTTTTTTGCATATTTTTTTAAAATAATTATTCTGTCCGAGAGAAATCCGGTAGATAAGTTCTATTTCAACTCGGTAAGACCATTTTTGGATGGACGTACCGTGATGGAATAGTTGGTGTGGTAGATGACGTACCCCGGTGCGGCACCTGCCACTTTTTTTAACTGTTTTTTCTGAGTATAATCTATGTCTATTTTATCCTGATCTCTTCCGTTGGAGTAGTATCCCGCCAAAGAAGCTGCAAGTTCAAAAATATGATCCGGAAGCTCTTCATTGTTTGCTTTTACAATAACATGACTGCCGGGAATGGTTTTGGAATGGAACCACCAATCGTTTCCTGTGGCAATCTTAAAGGTAACTTCTTCGTTTTGGTAATTGTTTTTTCCAACGTAAATATGATAGCCGTCATCGGTAATAAAATGCAGTGGCTTGGATTTTTTTGCTTGTCCTTTTTTCGCCTGGGGACGCTTTTTGGTAAATCCGTATTCGTAGAGCTCCTGACGAATCATTTGCAAATCACCTTCGTTTTCCGCAATGGAAAGAGCAGAGAGTATGAGATTCAAATGCTCTATGGATTTTTTTGTTTCTTCCAAATAGGTATTTAATGCCTCTTTGGTACGCTTCAGCTTATTGTATTTTCCGTAGAATTTGTTGGCATTTTCCATAATGGATAAGGTCTCGTCAATGGGAATGGTGATTTCTTCGTTGGTGTAATAGTTGAATACCGTCACCTTTTTTTGACCGGCTTCCAATTGATAAGCGTTGGCGGTTAACAGTTCTCCATAAAGCTGGAATTTATCCATGGATTGGGTGTCTTGTAATTGTTTGTTTTGTATATTCAATTTCTTAACATTTCGTTCCAACAAAATATTAATCTGTTTTCTTAAATCCTGAGACTTTTGGTCCATATTGTTTTTCAGATTCTTTGTTGCGTAAAATGCTTCCAACGCATTGGAGATGGAAGGATAAGGGGTAGAAGTTTTATCCTTGTAGATTTGAAGCTCCAAGGGATAGACTTCCACTGGTTTTTGGGTGCTTGAATCTGTAATCACTACAGGATGATAGGTGTTGTTGGAAAGAGCATCCTTTAAGGTTAAAAAGTTTTGGTAAAGGGTGTCTTTTTGCCAGTCACTTAAGGATAAGACAGAAGCATCGGAATCCAAATCACTTCTGAAACACAGTTCTTCCGCCATAACCGGACCAAATCCTGTTAAGGATGAAAGAATCATTTTCTTAAGAGAATAGGGACGTTTTAAAAGGTCGTTGAAAAACGTTTCCTTTGTGATATCAAAACAGTTATAGTGGTCCGCCTGGGTGGGAATGAAATAATCTCTGTTGGGAAGCACTTCACGAACAGATGAAACAGCGGCGCTGACATGTTTGATACTGTCAAGTACGGTGTTGTTTTCATCGCAGAGAATAATATTGGAGTGTTTTCCCATGATTTCCACATAAAGGTGTTTTTTGGCAGGGTCTCCCAATTCATTTAAATGTTCGATTTCTATATCTATAACACGTTCCATACCAACCTGTGAAATGGAAGCAATTTTTCCACTATTAATATATTTTCGCAGTAACATGCAAAAATTAGGCGCAGTCATAGGGCTTTCCTTGTTTTCCGAAGTCAAATAGATTACGGGAAGAGAAGGAAGAGCGGAAATCAACAATCGATAGGTGGTTCGGTCCTTCGATGCGGTAATAATCAATTCTTCCTTTTCCGGTTGAGCTATTTTTTTAATATGACTACCGGATAAGGTTTGATCCAATTCATGAGTTAATGCGTGTAAACAAATTCCGTCAATTGACATTTTTCTATCTCCAAAAATAAATTTTAAAATTCGTGCAGCCCTTATTTTACAAGGCTTCGCGCCAATTGTAAAGGCAAGAAAAATTTGACAAGGAAAGAGAAAGTTTACTATAATACAAATATTATGAATATTTGTGCCCAAAATTGACACATTTTAAATAAAATTGGAGGCAATATGGCTAGTAGTATGACCGGGTTTGGCCACTATGAAGTGGTGTCAAACTCATTGAAGATTGTAGTTGAAATCAAGTCGGTAAACCATCGATTTTTGGATATGAATCTGAAACTTCCCCGTAAGTTTACATTCTTTGAAAATGATGCCAGAAACATCATTAAAAACCGTATTTCCAGAGGAAAGGTTGATGCTTATGTAAGCTTTGAGGAAACCGTGGATGGAAATATGGAAGTTACTTACCATCCGGAAGTAGCTCAGAAGTATTATGACGGTTTGCTTCAACTGAAAGATCAGTTTGGACTGACAGACAATATTTCCATTGGATTACTTGCAAAGTTTCCCAATGTGTTTACGGAAGAAGCAAAAGAAGAAGATCAGGAAGAACTTTCAAAACTTTTAACGGAAGCTTTCAATGGAGCTTTGGATGAATTTGTGAAGAATCGTAATCAGGAAGGTCAACGTCTCGTTACAGATTTGGTTGCAAAACTTGACGATATGGATGCTTTGGTATCTAAAGTGGAAGAGCGCTCTCCTGAAATTATTGAAGAATATAAGGCTCGTTTGCTTACAAAGACCAAGGATTTGATTGAGAATAATCAGATTGATGAAGCACGAATTGCTGCGGAAGTGGTATTGTTTGCAGATAAGATTTGTGTAGATGAGGAAATCGTTCGTTTGAAAAGCCATGTAAAAGAAGGAAAGGATACCCTCCTTCACAAAGATGAAGTTGGCCGTAAAATGGATTTCTTGGCTCAGGAAATGAACAGAGAGTCTAATACAATTTTGTCAAAATCTACCGATGTTACCATTGCGGATCTCGGTATTGAGTTAAAGACTTTGATTGAAAAAATCAGAGAACAAATACAAAATTTAGAGTAAGAGGTAATCATGGATTTTAGTAAAGGTTTGGTAATTGTTTTATCAGGTTTTTCCGGTGCCGGTAAAGGAACCATTATGAAACACTTGTTAAAACATCACAAAGATGAGTATTATCTATCCATTTCGGCTACATCCAGACAGATGCGTACCGGAGAAAAGGATGGAAGGGATTATTTCTTTAAAACCAGAGAAGAATTTGAAGAGATGATCAAAAATGGTGAGCTTTTGGAGTATACCGAGTTTAACGGTAATTACTACGGCACACCAAAGGAATATGTGGAATCCTTGGTAAACCAGGGAAAAGACGTGGTTTTGGAAATCGAAATCGACGGTGCTCTTCAGGTAAAGAAGATTTATCCTGAGGCATTGCTTTTGTTTGTAACTCCTCCCGATGCAACTTCTTTAAAAGAGCGTTTGGTTGGTAGAGCTACCGAAACCAGGGATGTGATTGAGCAGAGATTATCCATTGCTTATGATCAGTCTTTCTTAATGGACAAATATGATTATTTGGTTGTGAATGATGATTTATCTGCATGCGTGAAACGTGTTCATAATACCATTCAGGCAGAACGCTATCGTGCATCCAGAAATCTTTCTAATATAGAAATTATTCAAAAAGAGTTAAAGATGTTTTCGAAAGGAGAAAATTAAAATGATACATCCATCTTATGTTGAGTTAATGAAAGTTGTAAATGAGGATACTGCTTTGGTAGGTGAAGAACCTGTAGTTAACAGCCGTTACAGTATCGTTTGTGCTACTGCAAAAAGAGCACGTCAGATTGTTGCAGGTGATGAACCTTATATTGATAATGCAGAAGGAAAGAAGCCTCTTTCTATTGCTGTAGAAGAGTTATACGAAGGTAAATTAAAGATTTTAACAGCTGATGAAGTAGAAGAAAAAGATGCTGAATTAGCTGCTTACAAGGAAAGAAAAGCTTTGGAAAAGAAAGCTATGGAAGAAGCTGAAGAAGAGGAAACAGAGGAAGCATAATGAAAGCTTGTTTTGTTTCTTTGGGATGTGACAAAAATTTTGTTGATACCGAACACATGATGGCTATGCTAGTTGATGCCGGATATACCATTGTTTCAGAACCGGAAGATGCAGATGTGATTGTGGTTAACAGTTGCTGCTTTATTCAGGACGCACTGGAGGAAAGTATAAATACCATTATTGAACTTGGCGCTTTGAAAGAGTCCGGTCATCTGAAAGCTTTGCTTTTGGCTGGCTGCTTGGGACAGCGTTTTACTGATGAAGTCTTAAAGGATTTACCGGAAGTGGACGGTATTGTTGGAACAAATTCCTATGATGAACTCCTTTTTGTTTTAAAAAAAGCTTTGGCGGGAGATAAAGAAGTTGTGAAAAAAGACTTCTCCTCCTTACCTTCCAATGAAAAAGGAAGATTTGTAACAGGTATTATTCCTTCCACCTATTTAAAAATTGCGGAAGGATGTAACAAGCATTGTACCTATTGCATTATTCCATCCATTCGTGGTGAATATCGAAGCATTCCCATGGAAGAATTATTAGAAGAGGCGAAAAACCTCGCAGATCAGGGGATGAAA
The DNA here is from genome assembly GCA_024694625.1 of Lachnospiraceae bacterium. Taxonomy (GTDB): domain Bacteria; phylum Bacillota; class Clostridia; order Lachnospirales; family Lachnospiraceae; genus JAILEN01. The sequence goes on from JAILJP010000011.1 coordinate 37,470, forward strand.
GAAATCAATCTTGTAGCTCAGGAAGTTACTCTTTACGGTATTGATTTGTATGGTAAAAAATCCCTTCCTCTGTTGTTGGAAAAGCTTTCTCAAATTGAAGGAATTCAGTGGATTCGTTTGTTATATTGTTATCCCGAAGAAATTGATGAAGAATTGATTGATATGATGGCTTCCAATCCAAAGATTTGCCATTATATTGATATGCCGATTCAGCATTGCAGCGATGACATTCTAAAGAGAATGGGACGTCGTACTTCAAAAGAGGATATTGTTGAAAAAATTGCTTTATTAAAGAAGAGAATTCCTGATATTTGTCTTCGAACCACATTGATTTGCGGGTTCCCCGGTGAAACCCAAAGTCATCACGAAGAGTTGATGTCCTTTGTGGAAGAAATTAAATTTGATCGTTTGGGATGTTTTTCTTATTCCAGAGAAGAAGGTACCCCTGCTGCAGAATTTGAAGATCAGGTTGCAGACGAACAAAAAGATCAATGGCGAGATGAAGTCATGGAACTTCAACAAAAAATTGTCTTTGAAAGAAACAATGCCTTGATTGGACAAAAGATTTCCTGCTTTATAGAAGGAAGAATTGAAGATGATGTGTATGTTGCCAGAACCTATGGTGATGCACCGGATGTGGATGGCAATATCTTTATTGAAACCACCCATGAACTAATGAGTGGCGATATTTTGGATGTTTTGGTTATCGGGTTTAAAGAATATGATTTGATAGGAGAGATAGCAGAATGAATTTACCTAACAAACTCACAATTTTTCGAGTAATTTTAATTCCATTTTTTGTAATTGCATTATTACTTCAGCCAAACAATTTCACATTTCGAATTGTAGCTGACGCTATTTTTATTGTTGCCAGTTTTACAGATATGTTAGACGGAAAGATTGCAAGAAAGTACAATCTTGTTACAAACTTTGGTAAGTTTATGGACCCTTTGGCTGACAAATTATTGGTTTGCTCTGCAATGATTTGCCTTGTAGAGTTAAATCAGTTACCTGCTTGGGTATGTATTGTCATTATAGCCAGAGAGTTTATTATTTCCGGATTCCGTTTGATTGCATCCGATAACGGAATTGTAATTGCAGCTAGTTACTGGGGGAAGTTTAAAACCGTATTTCAGATGGCAATGGTCATTGTGATGATTGTGGCTTTAAACAATACTGTTTTAACTTTAATCGGTGATATTTTAATGTACATTGCTTTGGCACTTACCATTATTTCATTGATTGATTATGTTGCAAAAAACAAGGATGTATTGAAAGAACAAAAATAATGGCTGATGTATTTGAGGTAGTATCTCTTTTAAAAGAAAAGAATTTAAAAATCGCCACCGCGGAATCCTGTACCGGAGGAATGATTGCCTCTACCATAGTGGATGTTCCCGGGGTTTCCGCTTTTTTTGATGAGGGCTATGTTACCTATGCAAATGAAGCGAAACACAAAAATCTTTTTGTAGATTGGGATATTTTAAATCAATATGGTGCCGTAAGCGAAGAATGTGCCTATGCCATGGCCCAGGGCTTGTATCGTCAAACCCAGGCGGACGTTTGTATTTGTAGTACCGGAATTGCAGGACCGGATGGTGGCACCCCGGAAAAACCGGTGGGCTTGGTTTATTTAAGTTGTAAGTATAAAGACAAGGTGACCGTAGAAAAATGTAATTTTTCCGGTAGCCGTACTGAGATTCGCAAGGCAGCCGTTGATAGAGCATTTGAATTCATACTGGAATGTATGAATAACTGAGGTAGTTAATATGTTGCGAGTAATTGCCGGAGAGGCCCGTTCCGTTCCTCTTATGACCTTAGATGGATTGGAAACCAGACCTACGACAGATCGGGTAAAAGAAACCTTATTTAATTTATTACAAAACTATATTTATGATTGTCGTTTTTTGGATTTGTTTGCTGGAAGCGGACAAATCGGTATTGAGGCTTTGAGCCGTGGTGCAGCAGAAGCGACCTTTATTGAAAAGAACAAAAAGGCAGTGGATATTATCGAAAAAAACCTTGCAAAAACCAAGCTTGGTGAAAACGCCACAGTGCTGAAAAAAGATGTAATATCCGCACTTCCTTTTTTAGGTGGTTCCTATGATATTATTTTTATGGATCCGCCTTATGCCTTGGAAATAGAAAAAGAAGTTCTTAGTTCTATTAAAGAACATCATGTTTTGGATGAAGAAGGACAGATCATTATTGAGGCAGACAAAGACAGAGACTTTTCTTTTGTTACTGATTTGGGATTTGAAATCATAAAAGAAAAGGTTTACAAAACAAATAAGCATGTGTTCTTGAGGAGCTAAAAATGAAACGAGCTATTTATCCGGGAAGCTTTGATCCCATTACCTTTGGCCATATGGATATTATCGAACGTTCGTCTAAAATGTTTGATGAAATCATAGTGGCAGTATTAAACAACAGTCAAAAAAATTCGTTGTTTTCTGTAGATGAACGTGTTACGATTATTAAAGATTTAACGAAGAATTATGCAAATGTTAAGGTGATGTCCTTTGAAGGATTATTGGTGGATTTTGCCGATCAGGTAGATGCGAATATTATTATTCGTGGTCTTCGTGCGGTAACGGATTTTGAGTATGAAATCCAAATTGCTCAGACCAATCACGTTGAAAATCCTAAGTTGGACACTGTATTTTTAACAACTTCACTGAATTACGCTTATTTAAGTTCCAGCGTGGTTCGTGAATTTGCATCTTACGGGGGAGATATTTCAAAATTTGTTCCGGAAGAAATCATTCCTCTTATAGTAGAGAAATACAAGAAGTAGATAAGGAGAGATTTTTTTATGGCAAGTGCAATTGAAGACATTATTGATGAGCTTGAAGAATATATTGACAGCTGCAAACCGTCATCTATTTTTTCTGATTCGAAGATTACTGTAAATCGAGATGATATCGAAAATTTATTAGAAGAACTTCGAACCAAGACACCGGAAGAAATTCGCAGATATCAAAAGATTATCAGTAATAAAGAAGCGATTTTGGCTGATGCGAGAGCAAAAGCAGACCAGATTATTGCAGAAGCTCAGATTACTACCAATGAATTGGTTTCAGAGCATCAGATTATGCAACAGGCCTACGCTCAGGCAAATGAAGTGGTTATGATTGCTACTAAGCAGGCTCAGGAAATGCTGGATGCAGCTACCAAGGATGCCAACGATATCCGTACAGGTGCCATTGCTTATACCGATCAACTTTTAAAGAGCATTCAGGATGTACTCACCAGTTCCATTGATACAACCAGAAGCCGAAACGAGCAGTATTTAAAGACCATGCAGGGTTATTTGGATGTGGTTGTTGCGAATCGTACAGAATTGGCTCCAGAGACAGAGGTTCCCAAGGAAAGTCCCAAACCGGTAACACAAAAGGCACCGGAAAGAGTACAGAATTCTACTCGTCAGGAACCAAAAGTAGAAGAAACGAAAAAGACAGAGGTTACCGGAACAACATCAGAAGAAGCTCAGGCAGTTTTAAACATTCCGGAATCCTTCTTTAATAAAGAATAATATTGATCCGGAGGCATTTGCTTCCGGATTTTTTTTGGAATTATGAGAGAAATAATTATTGATACAGCATCAGAAAACCAGAGGTTTGATAAGTTTTTAAAAAAGTATTTTAAGGAAGCATCCTCCGGTTTCTTATATAAGATGCTTAGAAAAAAGAATATTGTACTAAACGGAAAAAAGGCCACAGGAAATGAAATCTTAAAAAACAAGGATGTTATCAAAGTCTTTTTTTCCGAAGAAACCTTTTTGAAGATGATGGGCAAAGAAGATACTTCATTTAAGGTTTTTGTCCCGGATGATTTAGAAAAACGCTTTGTGGTAATTTATGAAGACAAAGATATTTTGGCAGTGAATAAGCCCAAGAATCTTCTTTCGCAAAAAGCTTGGCAAAAGGATGTATCCTTAAACGAATATCTTTTGGGCTACTTATATAAAAAGAAAGAGATTTCCAAAGAAAGTCTCCATTTGTTTCGTCCCTCTGTGATGAATCGTTTGGACCGAAACACCACAGGAATTGTTTTGTGCGCAAAAACCTTAAAGGGTGCTCAATTTTTATCCCAAGCAATCAAAGAAAAAGACACTCCAAAGATTTATCACTGTATCTGCAAGGGTGTTATTGATAAAGAAATGCTGTTAAAGGACTATTTGGTGAAGGAGGAAAAAGAAAACAAGGTATTTGTTTCCAATGAAGAGACCCCGAATTCAAAAGAGATTGTTACAGGAATCAAACCTTTGAAGCATAAGGATGATATGACCTTGCTGGAGGTTCGTTTATACACCGGAAGAACCCATCAGATTCGAGCACATCTGTCTTTTATAGGCCATCCGGTGTTGGGAGACTATAAATACGGTGATGAGTCTTTAAATCGCCGGATAAAAGAGACTTATGGTATTTCCTCCCAAATGTTGCATGCCTACGAAATTGCTTTACCGGGGGTGGGAGATATTGTTGCCGAAGCACCTTTGGAATTTTCAAAACTCATATAGAAGGAAAAAGATATGCCTACTTGGAAATCCCGTGGATTAAGAGGATCCACCTTAGAAGATTTTATCAATCAAACAAATGAAACCTATCGGGAACATGGTTTGGCGTTGATTCAAAAGATTCCAACCCCTATTACTCCTGTAAATATTGACCAGGCTACTCGCCACATAACCTTGGCTTACTTTGATCAAAAAAGTACCGTAGATTATATCGGAGTGGTTCAGGGGATTCCTGTATGTTTTGATGCAAAGGAGTGTAATACGCTGACCTTTCCTTTGCAAAACATTCATCAACATCAGATGGATTTTATGGAGGCTTTTGAAAAGCAGGAGGGGATTGCCTTCTTTTTGATCTATTTTTCTACAATGGAAAAGTATTACTATTTATCCTTTGAGGAAGCCAAAGCGTTTTGGGAAAGAGGAAAAAGCGGAGGAAGAAAAAGCTTTCGCACCGATGAATTGAATCCGGAGTTTTTCTTTGATTTTCAACCGAATTTGCCGGTGCCTTATTTGGATATGATTCAAAAAGATTTGGATCATCGTTAGACTTGACATCGTGTATAAAATTAAATATAATAAGTTTCATCTGTTAGCACATTAGCAGACTAAAGTGAAATGTTAATTATTACAATATAAAGAGGAAAGATTATGAATAAACTATTGCATACCCCGGAGGGTGTTCGGGATATTTACAGTGAAGAATTCAAAAAGCGTCGTTATTTGGAAAAGAAAATGTTGGATATTATCAAATCTTTCGGATACGAAAACATTCAGACACCTACCTTTGAGTTCTTTGATATTTTCGGAAAGGAAATAGGAACGATTTCTGCAAAAGATTTGTATAAGTTTTTTGACAGAGAGGGAAATACGTTGGTACTTCGCCCGGACTTTACCCCTTCAGTGGCAAGAGCGGCTGCTAAGTATTTTACTGGGAAAAACTATGCACCCATTCGTTTGTCCTATTCCGGTAATGTATTTTTAAACAATTCCAATTATCAGGGCCGGTTAAAGGAGACTACCCAGTTGGGAGCGGAGCTGATTGGACCGGACAATCTGGATGCAGATGCGGAAATCATTACCATGGCTTGTAATTGTTTATCCGCCGTTGGATTAAATGACTTTAAGATTTCTATTGGTCATGCCTCTATTTTCAAAGGTTTGGTGGAAGAAGCCGGCTTTAGTGATGATGAGGTGGAAGAACTGATTGAGCTGATTTTAAACAAGAATTTCTTTGGCGTGGACGAATTTATTGAAGCTAGAGAAATGGATGATAAACTTCGCAGTTTGTTTTCTATTTTAAAACAGTTTTATTCTTCTCCAAAAGAGTGGAAAGATTTTAGTGAAAACGCAAAATCCTATCCAAAGGTCTATGACGTATTTGTTTACTTTGAAAAATTATATGATCTTTTGGAAGCCTATGGTGTTAGCGACTATATTTCCTTTGAAATGGGATTGGTTTCCCAGTACCAGTATTACACCGGCGCAATTTTCTCCGGATATACCTACGGTTCTGGTGAGCCCATTGTAAAGGGTGGCCGTTACAACAATTTACTTTCCAATTTTGGAAAAGATGCACCGGCCATTGGATTTGCGGTTTTGGTTGATCAGTTGCAGTTGGCCATCGATCGTCAAAAAATCAAAATCCCCATTGAAAAAAATAAGGATATACTTCTTTATACAAAGGAAAATCGCCTGAAAGCAATTGCAAAGGCAAAAACCTACAGAGACTATGGAAAAGTGGTTCAGATGATTCGTATTATAGATGAGTCTGATGTAGAAAAGTATAAAGACTTATATCAGGATTACTATATAGAAGTTGTTGAGGATTAAACTATGGGTGAAGATCGTTATTTAACTGTTGCCTTGGGAAAGGGACGACTTGCAAAAAGTGCCATGGAGATTTTTGAAGCCATTGGCATTACCTGCGAGGAAATGAAAGATAAAAATTCCAGAAAACTTATTTTTGTAAATGAAGAATACAAAATACGATTCTTTTTATCCAAGGGACCGGATGTTCCTACCTATGTGGAATATGGTGCTGCGGATATTGGTATTGTTGGGGAAGATACGATTTTAGAGGAAGCCAGAAACGTTTATGAAGTATTGGATTTGGGCTTTGGAAAATGCCGTATGTGTGTATGTGGTCCAAAGGAAGCTCAGGAGTATCTGAATAATCAGGAACTGATTCGTGTCGCGACCAAATACCCTAGAATCGCCAAAAACTATTTTTATAACCGAAAGGGTCAGACCATTGATATCATAAAGCTAAACGGTTCTATTGAGTTGGCTCCTATTGTGGGCTTATCCGAAGTAATCGTGGATATTGTAGAAACCGGAAGTACATTGAAGGAAAACGGACTTGTGGTTTTGGAAGAGGTTTGTCCTTTGTCCGCGAGAGTAATTGTAAATCAGGTTTCCATGAAAATGGAAAATGAACGGATTACAAAAATCATTACAGATTTAAAAAAGGTGTTAGAGGAAAAATAAATGAGAATACAGACATTGACAAAAGAATCCACAAAAGACTTATTATCACAGCTTTTAAAGCGTTCACCAGCAAACTACACGGCTTATGAATCCATTGTAAAAGAAATTGTGGAGCGGGTTAGAGAAGAAAAGGATGCAGCGGTATTTGATTATACATTGAAGTTTGATAAGGCAACGGTTACGCCTGAGACTTTGGTGGTAACCGAGGATGAAATCAAAGAAGCCTATGAAAATGTTGATCCTTCATTATTGGATGTAATCAGAAAATCCCTTGTAAATATTCGTTCCTTCCATGAAAAACAGTTGCAAAACAGTTGGTTTGAAAGTGATAACAGAGGAATTATTTTAGGACAAAAGGTGACTGCTTTGGAAAACGTGGGGGTTTATGTTCCCGGTGGAAAGGCAGTTTATCCATCCTCTGTTTTAATGAATATTGTGCCTGCAAAGGTGGCTGGAGTAGAGCATATTTATATGTGTACTCCACCGGATAAAGATGGAAAGATTTGCCCCTCAACTTTGGTTGCTGCAAAAGAGGCAGGAGCAGATGTAATCTATAAAGTTGGTGGAGCTCAGGCTATTGCAGCGATGGCTTTTGGTACGGAATCCATTCAGAAGGTGGACAAAATCGTAGGCCCCGGAAACATTTATGTTGCCCTTGCAAAAAAGGCGGTATTTGGATATGTAAGTATTGATTCCATTGCCGGACCTTCCGAGATTTTAGTCCTTTGTGATGAAACCGCAAATCCTCATTTTGTTGCTGCAGATCTTTTGTCTCAGGCAGAACATGATGAATTGGCTTCTGCAATTTTGATTACAACGTCAAAGGAAGTGGCAGAAAAGGTTTCAGAAGAAATTGAAGGATATTTAAAGGTGTTGTCCCGTAGAGAAATTATTCAAAAATCTTTGGATAACTATGGTTATATTTTAGTGGCAGATTCTATGGAAGATGCCATTGATGCCACCAATGCCATCGCTTCTGAGCACTTGGAAATTGTGACTGCAAATCCTTTTGAAACCATGACAAAGATTAAAAATGCCGGAGCGATTTTCTTGGGCGAATATTCATCAGAACCTTTAGGAGATTATTTTGCAGGACCCAACCATGTACTTCCTACCAATGGCACGGCCAGATTCTTCTCAGCTTTGGGAACAGATGACTTTATCAAGAAATCTTCTGTAATTTCCTACTCAAGAGAAGCCTTAAAAGAAGTGCATAAAGATATCGAGCAATTTGCTACCTGTGAACAGTTGACTGCTCACGCAAATTCGATTAAAGTTAGATTTGTGAATGATTAATGTGAGGGGATTATGTCTGAAGTAAGAACAGCAACAATCACTAGAAAGACAAAAGAAACCGATATTTTTTGTGAGTTAAACTTAGACGGAACAGGATCCGCTGAGGTAAATACAGGAATCGGATTTTTTGACCATATGTTGGAAGGCTTTGCTCGCCACGGTTTGTTTGATTTAAAGCTTACCTGCAAAGGGGATTTGGTGGTGGATTGTCATCATACCATTGAAGATTGCGGGATTGTTTTAGGATCTGCAATTCGAAAGGCATTGGGAGATAAAACCGGCATTAAGCGCTACGGCAGCCTTATGCTTCCCATGGATGAGACTTTGGTACTTTGTGCCATTGATTTATCTGGTAGACCTTATTTAAACTTTGATGCATCTTTTGATGTGGAAAGAGTGGGCTACTTTGATACAGAGATGGTGAAAGAATTTTTCTATGCGATTTCTTATACGGCAGGCATGAATATTCACTTAAAAGTGTTGGATGGTTCCAATGCCCATCACATGATTGAAGCTATGTTTAAAGCTTTTGCAAAAGCTTTGGACGAGGCTACGTTAAAAGATCCCAGAATAACGGATTTATTATCCACAAAAGGGAGTTTGTAAATAGGAGTTAACAATGGAACATAAAAATATGGTTGCCACCATTTATATCAAAGATGGAATGGCAGTAAAAGGATTGCACGATACAGAGCCTGGTGTTGATGTTGTAGAATTGGCTCAGATGTATGATGACAGTGGAATTGATAAGATTATCTGTATTGATTTATCTAACGACGATGAAGAGCATGAGAAAAACATTCTTGCCATTCGTGAGATTAACCGTACCATTGATGTAAAAACCTGTGGTGGTGGAAATATCAAGCGTTTGGAAGATGTGAAAAAGTTTTTGTATGCCGGATGTATCGAAGTTGTTTTAAATGGTTCCAAACCGGAAACAGCAGAGTTATTTGTGGAAGCAGCAAAGCGCTTTGGTCAGGAAAAGATTTTAGTATCCATCAATACTTTGGATTTTGTCTTTAAAAACGGAAAGGTTTTATCTTCTTATATTCATGAACTTGTGGTTATGAATAAGGAATTGGTATTGGGCTTGGAAAATCTTACGGATGTTCCTTACATCTTGGTTCAGGATGATGAGGATGTGGAAGAGATTTACAAAGTGCTTTCTTCCGAAAAAATCCGTGGTATTTATGGTGATTTTATTAACAATACAGATACGGACATTATGAGCATTAAGACCACTCTTTCTGAAAGAGGGATTTTAATGGATAACTTTGCTCCAAAGCTTACCTGGAAGGATTTGAAAACAAATTCTGATGGATTGGTTCCTTGTATTGTTCAGGATTATCGTACCGATGAAGTGCTTATGATGGCTTACATGAACGAAGAGAGCTTTAACAACACCATTCGTAGCGGTAAGATGACCTATTACAGCCGTTCCAGAAGAGAACTTTGGGTGAAGGGAATGACTTCCGGTCATACGCAGTACGTAAAATCCCTTACAGCAGATTGTGACTATGATACTTTGTTGGCTAAGGTTTCTCAGGTTGGTGGCATTGCTTGCCATACCGGGGCTCCTAGTTGTTTCTTCAATGAAATTGTGAAAAAAGAATATGTAGAACGAAATCCTTTGAAGATTTTTGAAGATGTATATAATGTGATTTTAGATCGCAAAGAACATCCAAAGGAAGGCAGCTATACCAACTATTTGTTTGATAAAGGCTTGGACAAGATTTTGAAAAAAGTTGGTGAAGAAGCTACAGAAATCGTAATTGCAGCAAAGAATCCAAACAACGAAGAGGTGATTTACGAAACCTCCGACTTTTTGTATCATCTCATGGTTTTGATGGCAGAAAAAGATGTAAGCTGGGAAGATGTTGTAAGAGAACTGGCTCAGCGTTAGGGCAAAACTTGCAGTTTTCTTTGATTATTTTGTATAATGATTCCGACCTATGTTTTTAGGTCGGAATTTTTCTGTGTAAAGGTATTGTATGAGAAAATTATTTTTAAGTGATGAAATACTGATGTCCGTAGAGAAGTCTGCGCGCTATATCGGTAATGAAGTAAATAGTATAAAGAAAAATCCCGAAGATGTGGATTTACGGTTTTGCATGTGCTTTCCGGATGTGTATGAAATCGGTATGAGCCATTTGGGAATTCAGATTTTGTATGAAATGATGAACCGCAGAGAGGATGTTTATTGTGAACGAGTATATTCTCCCTGGCCGGATCTTCACAAGATTATGAAAGAACAGGATATCCCTTTGTTTTCATTGGAGTCACAGGACCCCATTAAAAACTTCGATATGCTGGGAATAACCCTTCAGTATGAAATGTGTTATACCAATATTTTGCAGATTTTGGACTTGAGCCAAATCCCTTTGCTTACCAAAGACAGAAGGGATGAGGATCCCATTATTATTGGTGGTGGTCCCTGTGTGTATAATCCTGAACCAATCGCTATCTTCTTCGATATTTTATATATTGGAGAAGGGGAGATTAGTTATAATGCGTTGTTTGATTTGTATATCAGCGAACGTAAATCCGGAAACTTCAACCGAGAAAGCTTTTTAAGAAAAGCTGCTCAAATCCCGGGTCTTTATGTTCCCAGTTTATATGATGTTACCTATAAAGAAGACGGAACCATTGATGAATTTTTCCCTTTGTATGAGGATGTTCCAAAGACGGTTCTAAGACAGGTGGTAACGGATATGGATGCTTCCCCCTATCCTACAAAACCCATTGTTCCTTTTGTACAGGCAACACAGGACCGTGCAGTTTTGGAAATTCAAAGAGGATGTATCCGTGGTTGCCGTTTTTGCCAAGCTGGTATGATTTATCGTCCCAACAGAGAACGAAGTTTTGAAGTGTTGGAAGGCTATGCAAAAGAGATTCTTTCCTCCACAGGACATGATGAGATCTCTTTGTCATCTTTAAGTTCCAGTGATTATACTCAGTTACCGGAGTTGGTAAACTTTTTGATTGATGACTGCTGTAAGGATGGCGTAAATATTTCCCTTCCTTCTTTGCGAATTGACGCTTTTTCCTTGGATGTTATGTCAAAGGTTCAGGATATTAAAAAGAGCTCTGTTACCTTTGCTCCGGAAGCCGGTTCCCAGAGAATGCGTAATGTAATTAATAAGGGACTTACGGTAGAGGACATTTTAGGGGGAGCGCAAAAAGCCTTTATGGGCGGATGGAATAAGGTAAAACTTTATTTTATGCTTGGCTTGCCTTCCGAAACGGAAGAAGATATGAAGGCAATTCCTATTTTGGGAAATGAAATTGCAGCTTTATATTATGATACTGTTCCAAAGGAACAACGAAACGGAAAATGTCAGATTACCATGTCTACCTCATTTTTTGTTCCTAAGCCCTTTACACCTTTTCAATGGGCCAGAATGTATGGCAAAGATGAGTATTTGCACCGGGCAAAGGTGGTAAATGATACCATGAAAGAGCAGCTGAATCATAAGAGCCTGCGGTATCAGTGGCACCATGCGGACGTTACGGTTTTGGAAGGAATTTTTGCCAGAGGAGACCGTAAAGTGGGAGATGCAATTTTATACGCCTATGAGCACGGTCAGTTCTTTGACGCTTGGGGAGAATTCTTCGATGTGAAAAACTGGGATGATGCTTTTGCGGCATGTGGGATTGATCCTGATTTCTATATTATGCGAGAAAGAGATATTGATGAAGTATTCCCTTGGGATTTCATAGAATGTGGTGTTACCAAAGAGTTTTTGAAGAGAGAATGGCTTCGCTCCAAAGAGGGATTGGTTACCAAAAACTGTAAAATGCAGTGTAACGGTTGCGGATGTGGAACTTTTGATTGTGGAATATGTTTAAGATAGGTGAATTATGAAAATCAGACTTCGTTTTTCAAAATATAATACGATGAAATACATTGGCCATTTGGATATGTTGCGTTATTTCCAAAAAGCCTTTCGACGGGCAAAGGTTCCAATGAAGTATTCGGAAGGATTTAATCCTCATCCGGTGATGTCTTTTGCAGCGCCTTTGGGAGTTGGAGTTACTTCCGAAGGAGAATACATGGATATTGAAGTGACCCAAGACGTGGATTTGGAGAAATTGGTCTTTGACTTAAATCAGCAGATGGTGGAAGGTGTAGATGTGTTGTCTGCAATGGTGTTGGATGATCATACGAAAAAAGCCATGGCTGCAGTTACCTGTGCCAAATATGTGATTTATTTAAAAAAGAATTCCAATCTTTTGAAGAATGTGGATATAGCTGCATCCGTTAAAAGCTTTTATGAAGATCAAAGTGAGATTTTGGTGGTGAAAAAAACCAAAAAAGGTGAAAAAGAAGTGGATTTGAAACCTTTCATTTTTGATTTTCGCGGAAGCACCTTTGAAGATAGAACTTTTTATCAGGACTTAAAAGTAGATATTAAAAATGATGAATTTTGCTGTGAAGCAACGGATCCTGTTTTCGTTCTTCAGGTATCTACCGGTAGCAACGACAATATAAAACCGGAATTGGTATTTTCGGCTTTGTATCGTTATTTGGGAATAGAAGAGGAACCGGTAATTGCCATTCACCGAGTAGAATTATATCAGAAAGAAGCGCCGGACTTTATTTCTTTGGGGGCATAACATGAAGACTTATAAATTGCACAAATTAATACTTTCCAGGTTTTCCTACAACGAAAAGAATATTTTCTGCGGCATTTATTTTGATGCATCCAATCATCCTTTGGATATTATGGTGGAAAAAGAATTGCCTCACGAAAATCCTTTTCCTAATGAGGCTATTTATGTAGGAAAAGTCAGTCGTATATTGCCTGGTCAGGGAGCTTTTGTGCGTTTGTCTCCATCTGTTAGCGGCTATTTACCGCTAAAAAAGAATCAAAAGTTTTTTTACGTTCATAAAATAGGTAAAAAAGACACCCTTCAGCCAGAGGATGAAATCATTGTCCAGGTGCGAAAACAGCCAATAAAAACCAAAGAAATGGTACTGGACAACGAATTGGCTTTTCACAGTGATCATTTGATTTTGGTTACGGATTCCAATATGATATCCGTTTCATCAAAGATTAAAAAAGCCGATAAAGAGAGGTTAAAGGAATTGTTTGAAGCAAACTTTGATACCTCTTTGGGCTATGGTTTTATTCTTCGTACCAATGCTATCTCCGTTTCATCTGAGGAACTTTTGGATGAGGCAAAGGGCTTATATGACGAATACCGCCATCTTATGGATCACATGCAAAACAGGGTGTGCTTTGAGTGTATCAACAAAGGGCGAAACAAGGTGGAAGAGTTGCTTCGCACCCTTAATCCGGAAATCACGGAAATCGAAACCGATGATGAAGAGATATTTGAGACCTTAAAAAAGGTGGTTTCCAAAGAGCTGTTTCAACCTTTTGCAGATCATCTTCGGTTCTATGAAGATAAGAGTTATCCCTTGTATAAGCTTTACGGTTTGGAAACAGTTTTGGAAAATGCCTGTAAACCCGTTGCCTGGTTAAACTCCGGTGCAAACCTTATTATAGAGCAAACGGAAGCTATGACAGTGGTGGATGTAAATTCCAGCAAACAGATTTCCCAAAAGGAAACAAATGCTTTTTTGATCAATGTAGAAGCTGCGAAAGAACTTGCCCTTCAACTTCGGTTGAGGAATATCTCCGGGATTATTATTGTGGACTTTATTAATATGAATCACATGTCTCATAAAAATGAACTTTTGTCCATATTAAAAGAAGAAACCAGGTACGATCCCTGCAGAGTTACAGTTCATGATTATACCAAATTAGGGCTTGTGGAGATTACGCGGGAAAAGCGTTATCCCTCATTAAAAGAAGTGTTGACTTTAAAGTAAGACCGTGTTAATATATTCGAGTATGCCGCACAGCGAGGTTTTTAAGTATCCTTGGATCACCGAAGCTGGCGAGTAATGATAATAGGAGGTGCCAATATGTACGCAATTATTGCAACAGGTGGTAAGCAGTACAAAGTATCTGAAGGCGATATCATTACCATTGAAAAGCTTGGAGTAGAAGCTGGTGAGAAAGTTACC